>JAKSHW010000001.1 GCA_024399195.1 archaeon
AGCGCGTGACTGAAGATCACGAGGTCGCTGGTTCGAACCCGGCTGGCGGCACCATCCTTTTATTCCGTTTCAATTTCGAAAGCTGTCTGTTTCGTTTGTGGTCGTTTGGTTGTCATATTCTCTGTGGATAGATTGGTCTGTAAGGTGGAATATTGATGGAGACTATCGTTCAGGATGAGATTCTCATCGATATCGGTGGTTCCAATATGCCTTTGCTCGAAGTCATCACGCGCATAGAGCAGTACCGTCTAGATCCGATGTACAAGGACAGGGAGATCTTTCTCGATGGAGACCGTAATGCGATCGTTGCACGTCTCAAGGTGAAGTGATGGTCTACGAAAAAGGTGGACATAGGGGCCGGATGACCCTAGGGCTTTACAATGCGTATGATCCTAAGACCTTCCGTGAACCCCATCGTCGTGTGATCGCACGTGCAGGCGATCTTGCAATGGCATTCAACATGAACCTTGCGTTATTCGGTTTTCCCATTCCTGATGATTGTAAAACCCCTAAGGAGATAGCCGATTACATCGCAGGGACGACAAGTATAGGTGCACACGGTGACAACTTCGTTCAACTTGCAAACCTTGGTAGGTTCCACACTTTTCCTTTTCCCGCCAAAGGGTTTCCACCTCAACTAGGTAAGGTCGTCCTTACGACCTGTAGGCCTGAACCTAGAAAACAGTATTCTACCGCCCAGCTTGCAGATATGGTGGAGAACGGTCAAAGCATCCTGTTGGTGTTCGGTATCGGCCCTCATGGGACACCTAAGGAGATCCATGCGATGTCCGAGATCGATTTCGAAGTGACCGGTGGAAACTTCTCCCTTGAGACATGTACCGCATTAGGTGCGGTATGCGGTGCATTGGATTGCAAGCTCAATAAGTGAGACCGAACACCGGTTCCTAAGCTAGATGATACAAAAATGAACCAGACCGGGAAAGTCCCAGTCTGGTAGTAATGTGATTTAACAATCAGTTCTCGATTGCTTCAGAGGGGCACTCGTCGATGCATGCTCCGCAGTCGACGCATTTGCCCTCGTCGATGACTGCGATGTCTTCTACGGCGATTGCTCCCTGGGGGCAGGCGTCAACGCATGCTCCGCAGGCGACACAGTTGTCTGCGACGATTTTGACCATTAGAACCACCTATTTAGTTCTCGATTGCCTCAGAGGGGCACTCGTCAATGCATGCTCCGCAGTCGACGCATTTGCCCTCGTCGATGACTGCGATGTCTTCTACGGCGATTGCTCCCTGGGGGCAGGCGTCAACGCATGCTCCGCAGGCGACACAGTTGTCTGCGATGATTTTGACCATTTGAATTTCTCCTTTGGTTCTTGCTCAGGTAGGTTTGACTGCCTGGGCGGGTTATTTCAAGAATATTTGAAATGATATTTATATTTATGCGCGACTGGAACAGTCCTCACGAGTAGGATTCCATTGTTGGTTTTTCAGATGGTTCGGAAAAGGCTCTATCGCCGTGTGTTTTATCGGAATCGTCTGAAAGCGTTTCTTCGGTATAAGGGAAAAGGTAGTGGGCCGAAGCCCACTTGGTTTCAATAGTGATCGTAAACGAGGTTGGAGGGTGCGAAGTAGACTCCGTTTCCTTCCTCGACACGTCCGACGACCTTTGCATTGGGGTTCTCCTTTGCAATGGCCTCCGCATCCTCTTCGGGTGCGATGATGGTGAATCCCATACCCATGTTGAAGGTCTGGTAGATTTCCTGATCCTCGATGTTTCCGAGCTCTTGAAGCACGTTGAAGATGGGGTTGGGGGTGATGGGGTCGTCGATGGTGTATTTCAGGCCTTTTCTCATCCTGAGGATGTTCCTGAGCCCTCCTCCGGTGATGTCCACAAGTCCGTGTACGGTGTGTTTTGCAGTGATTCCAAGGACCTGTTTGACGTAGATCTCGGTAGGGGTAAGGAGGGTCTTTCCGATGCTTTCGGTAAGTCCAGGAACGGAGTCGGTCAGTTTGATATTGTTTGCCTCTACAACTTTTCTGGCAAGGGTAAGTCCGTTGGAGTGCATACCGGATGCCTGAAGTGCGATGATGAGGTCTCCTTTCTCACAGGTCTCACCGGTGATGATCTTGTCTTTGTCTACGACTCCGAGGCAGGTACCGGACAGGTCGAGTCCGTTTACCATCTCGGGAAGGACCGCGATCTCTCCGCCTACGATCTCCATATCGGAAAGTTCTGCTCCTTTGTTGAGACCTACTCCGACCATCCTGGTGAGATCGTCGTCAGGTTTGTCGATGGCGATGTAATCTACGAAGGAGATAGGTGCCGCATTGACACAGATGGTGTCGTTGACGTTCATTGCGATACAATCGATTCCGATGGTATCCCATATTCCCAGTTCCTCTGCAATGAGGAGTTTGGTTCCTACTCCGTCGGTAGCAAGGGTGACATATCTGTCTCCGAAGTCGATAAGGCTTGCGAAAAGTCCGGATTTGCGAACCATCTGTCCGAAACCGGTTCTCTTGTAGGTGAGCTCGTTCACCAAAGAACCGATGGAACTGGATTTTTTGTCGATGTTGACTCCTGCTTTAGAGTAGGTCCATCCTGCGGTCATATCAATCGTTCCTCGGTAGGTTCCCTTTTATCTAATACTTTGTGGGGACGATGATATTTGGTTTCAGAAGTGGTGGCATAAACCCCTTTCCAGGCTCATCGATGGATAGGGGCAATCTCTCCCTCGTGGCATTATTCTGATCCCTTACATTTTTATTGATTCAAATGTTAATCCTTTGAAGGAGGTATATTCCAATATGGACAGACGTACTGTTTTGATTATAGTTGTGGCGGCAGTGATTCTGATCGTTGCAATCGTAAATTTGACTCCTTCTAAGGTTCAGGATACTGATGTACAGATCACCGAAGTAAGGGTGGATTCAAAAACTTTGGATCTGTACGATGAAACCACTGGAACTTCTGTATCAGGTGTAGCCTATCTGGAAAAGAACAGCGAGGGTAGGTATTCTATCACGATCGTTACTTCTCTGAAACGCATAGGGGAATCTTCTCTGATCCAATTTTTCTGTAATCCCGTGTTCGAACCCAAATCCGTGGAATACAGTAACAAGTATGGGGAACCACTCACTTACATCAACCATACCGTTGACAACCGTAATACCGCTGTTACATTTGGAGCAGTGGGAACGTATATGACAATAGATGGTTCCTTCATAATCAAATTCGAACAATACTCTGACATCCCTGTAGATGAAAATTCCATCGAGTTGATCGTTTACGCAGGTGCTGTACAGATGGAGGAACGTGTTCCCGCTGTCCATGAAGTCTTGAAATTCGATACTTCCAGGTGGGCTTCTTGAATGCAATTCGGAGGATGCCATCAGGATAGAATAGATATCATTGATGTTGTGTCTGCCATATGAGGTCTTTAGAACTCCATTCGGTTCCTTGTATCATAATTGTGACAAGTGGATCGAACGTGGAAGTAGCAAAAGTTCGGACCTTATGTGGATATTCAGACGAACACTATCTGCCTGTTGTAATCCTCCGAATTCAGTATACTTTTATGTTTGAAGATATTCGGGAGTTCCGTGTCCGACCTTCATGACCGTTGGGTGGCAGAGCGTCACAATGAATACTACTACAAACTAGCCAAAAAATTGGATTATCGTTCCAGAGCATCGTTTAAGCTCCTTCAGATCGATGATCGTTTCGGTATTTTCAAAGAAGGTCAGTCCGTGGTCGACCTCGGTGCATGTCCTGGTGGATGGTCACAGGTTGCAAAGGAAAGGGTCGGCGAAGATGGAACCGTCATCGGTGTCGATCTGAGGTATATTCATCCTTTGGAAGGTGTATCCTTCATTATTGGAGACATAACCGATGATAACACCATGATCAGACTTTTGGATATGGTCGGAGGAAAAGTAGACGTCGTTCTGTCCGATATGGCACCCAATATCGCAGGGGCGTATTCCATGGACCATGCCCGTTCCGTCGAGCTCTGTATGTATGCTGTAGACGTCTGTGACCGCATTCTCAAGAACCACGGTAAACTTGTGACAAAGGTCTTTATGGGCGATCTGTTGGAAGGTTATCTCGACGAGTTGAGAAAAAGGTTCGAGAACGTCTATGTCCACTCGCCCAAGGCATCCCGTCCGACCTCTTCAGAGGTCTATGTCATTTCCACCAATTTCCTCGGTGCACACAATGTCAAACCTAAGAAACTGGTAAGGGAAGAGGTAAAGGCGGAATTCTCTGCGAAAGGCGGGAATTTCTGATCAGTCCCAGAACTGCTTGGTCTTGGCGTAGTTGACCTCTGCGTTCATTATGTCACGCAGCAGTTCATCCTCATCGACGTGCATTCTGCCGAGGATCCTTGCTGCGATTTCGGGACCTATTCCTCTTCCTGCAAGGACAAGGGCCGCAAGGTTTCCATAGGAGTTCACAAGGTCCGCGTTCTTGGATATTTTCTTATCCTGCAGTGGGGTGCTTTTGGGGGTTCTGAAGTCCTTAATGGTGTCACGTTCGTATTCTTTCAACAATGCGAGCATGAACCCTCCACACATGGGGCATTTGAACTTTTTCGGAGCGTCTTCCACCCTTAGTCTGCGTTGGTTCTTGCAGCTCAGACATGATGTGAAAAGGACCTCGTTTCCAAGTCTCTTCTTCATGGCGACAAGGATAGCATGATCTGCACGGGCGGGTTGCATCAGTTCTTTACTGCGTGTGATCCCTTCCAGACCGATCTTGGAGGTTCCCTGTTCCACTATCTCGATCTTCCCTTCGTTTATGTATTTCAGCGCCAGTTCGGTGTTGGGTATATCGAGATCTTCGTACAGAACTATGTTGACGGCATCGTTGTATGCGGGTGAATCCTTGTGTATCTCGAACAGTTTCTTGTAATTGATGTATCTGCGGTCCGCGCCTTTCTCGATTATACCGAATTTCTTGGCTACGTACATGAACCTCCATTTGAGATAGGTGGAGTTCAGTACGGTAAGGCGACAGTAGGCTTCGACCGTTCCGGGTTTGATGGACTTGAACGTATCTACCACGATGCGTCTATCGATGTTCCTTGGCATTTCCAGGATTATACGGTATGCATCCGTTTCGACACCTACGCTCTCTCCCAGTCTTGCCATAAGCAATGCGGAGAGGATCTTGGAGAGTGTGTTGTTCACTCTGCTTCCAAAACAGCAGTTTATGATGATGACCCTGTCTCCGATCTCCAATGTGATCGTCTTGTCCGAGGGAAGTTTCCATTTCTCTTCCTGGTCGTCCAGATAGGCTACGACTTCCTTTACTGCTTCAGGGTCTCCTGGGTATCTGTCGAATGCCCTGGTGCGGCGTAGTTTCCCCACTTCCATGGCTATTTCGAACGGAACAGGGATGTCTGAACCTTGCCATGAGGGGACGTTACCTATGTTACGTGCCTCTTCCACCAGAATCTCGTCCTCACGTATCTCTACGACCCTCCAGGTACGGCCTTTGGCGATGAACAACATCTCTTCGCCTTCGAAGGTCGCTACGAAGCTTTCATCCAAGGTGCCGATGACCGCTCTGGATCCGATATCTCTGACAAGGTATGTCTTTTCGTCAGGGATCATCGAGATGTTCTGATAGAAATAGTCCATTCCTTTTTTCGAACGTTTCAGAGCCCCGTCGTAGTCTAATAACAGTCTGATGGATTTCAACTGTTCCACAGTGGCATCGAAGGTCTTGCGTTCCAACGTTCTGAAAGGATATGACCTTTTGACGGTCTCGAAAGCCTGGTCAATGTCGACCGGTCCCGCCATGGTCATTGCAACAAGTTGGTTTGCAAGGACTGCAAGCGGATTCTCTCTTCCTGAACTCCACTCCATCTGACGTTCTTCACACCTTCTTGCGACGACCATAGACTCCAACAGTTCGTCCGGAGCGGTGGCTATGATGACAGATCTAATCTTTCCGCCGATCCTGTGTCCCGCACGTCCCGCCCTTTGGGTCATCCTTGCAACCTGTCTTGGGGAATTGTATTGGATGACGAGGTCCGCACTTCCGATATCGATACCGAGTTCGAGGGATGATGTGCAAATGAGGGACTTCAGCTGTTGTGATTTGAACTGGTCTTCGGTCTCCATCCTCATTTCTTTGGAAAGGGAACCGTGGTGTACTCCGATGGGATAATTCTCGTCCCACATATGGTATCTTGAAGCCAACCATTCCGCTGTTTCCCTTGTGTTGACAAAGAACAGGGTGGATTTCACGCTCTCAATATGTTCTTTGGCACGTACCATTACGGATAGTAGTTCGCTGTTACTTTGGAGTTTATCCAACAGAACGGAGTCGTTGGTGGGAGTCGGACGTTCGACCTTTATAGAAAAATCCCTGAACGAATCATGTTTGCAGAGCAGGACTTCACGTTTTTCGGATCCTTTGAGATATTCTGTGACCTCTTTCAGGTTTCCGACGGTGGCGGACAGCCCTATTCTTTGGAAATCCCCTGCGAATTGCACCAGTCTTTCCAATGCAACGGCCAATTGGGCTCCCCTTTCGTTTCCTACAAGTTCGTGGATCTCGTCTATGATGACCCATTTTATTTTTTTCAGATGTTCACGCAGATTCTTTCCTGTGAAAAGTACCTGTAATGTCTCAGGGGTTGTGATCATTATCTGGGGCGGGGCCTTGGATTGTCTTTGTCTTTCGGAAGGCGAGGTGTCTCCGTGTCTGACCCCTACGCTGATTCCCAATTCGGTACCGAACGAGAGCATCCTACGTTCCATATCCCTGTTCAAGGCTCTCAAGGGGGTGATGTAGAGACAGCGTATTCCAAGGGGGTCACTGTATCCTAGAAGGCTATCGAAAATAGGGAGTATCGCGGATTCGGTCTTACCAATTCCCGTGGGTGCGACCACAAGGACGTTCTTTCCGGCCTTGATCTTAGGGATGGCATCCCTTTGGGGGTCTGTAGGTTCAACTATACCGTTCGCTGAAAGGAGTCTGACAAGTTCAGGTCTTAACAGCGAATCGAACGGCATGATTAAGAAAAGTTGCCGACCGAGAGAATGGGCTCGGTCGGCTTTTGACTTGTTATAGGTTTAAGCCTCAGGTTTTGCGGGAGCAGCTTCCTTAGGTGCGGTAACTTCAAGAAGGATTTCTCCGAGGTCCATGACCTTGATCTTGGAGTTGATTGCCTTTGCACCCTGGGAAAGGTTGGTGACGCAGAAGGGGCATGCGGTAACGAGGATCTCGGCACCGGTGGACTCAGCCTCTTTGACCCTGTCGGAAGCAATCCTGACAGCGAAGTTGTTGAACTGTCCCTTGTATCCTCCACCTGCACCGCAGCACATGGAGTTGACCCTGTTCCTCTTCATCTCGATGAGCTCGACACCTTTGATGGCCTTGAGGACGTTCCTGGGGGCATCGTATACGCCCATGTGCCTTCCAAGGTGGCAGGGGTCGTGGTAGGTGATCTTGTGCTCGAAGGGGTGGTTGATTGCGAGTTTCCTCTCTTTGATGAGCTTCTCGGCGTACTGGGTGAAGTGGTAGACGTTCTGTCCGACCTTTGCGTAGTAGACACCGAAGTCGGAGGAGATGGTCTTGTAGCATCCGGAGCAGGTCATGACCATGTCCTTTGCACCGATGGCATCTGCCTTCTCGACGACGTGCTCTGCGCACTCGAGGGTGAGGGAGGTGTTTCCGGTCCTGAGGAGAGGGGAGGTGCAGCACCACTCGTCAGATCCGAGGGTGTTCATCTTGACTCCGGCCCTGTTGAGGACACGTACACCGGTCTGGGGGATAGCCTGCTGCCTGAAGGATCCAGTGCATCCTGCGAAGAAGACTACGTCAGGGATGTCGTACTTGGGAACCTCTGCGGGCCACCAGTCGCCTCTCTTGGCCTGGTTGTCACCGTAGGAGTTGTGGACGGCTGCGATCTTGGTAGCCATTCCTTTGTGGGCGGGCATAGGTCCGACACCGTTGGAAACGAGCCAGGTCCTGACGGTCTCCCAAAGCTCCACGAGGGGGATCTTTGCGTGGCAGACTGCTTCACAGTTTCCGCATCCGGTACATTTGTAGATTGCCTCAACAAAGTAGGGGTTGAGGGATGCGACCCTTTTCAGAGGTTTGTCAAGGGGACCAGCAACGTTGATCTGGTTGATGTAGTAGATTTTTCCTCTGGGGGTAACAGACTCCCAAGGGGTCTGTCTGTGTGCCTCACAAACATTAATGCAGTAACCGCACTGTACGCAGGCGGTCAGTTCTTTCTCGATGTGGGGGAGCTTCAGTATTTCCATTCTAGTGCCTCTTTTCCCGCAAAAACAGACAGAATATACAGTCCTGCCTGAATTTAATTAAAGGTGGACAAGAAGAATACTATTTTAAGCCTTTTGCATCCTTTATTATATAATTAGTAGAGGAAAGCCATTCCCCAACAATTTTATAGTTGATTTTTCCAGAAAACCGATTGGTTGGGAAACCATGAACTAAACTTACGGAACAAGCGAAAACGACTGTTTTCGGTAGGATAAGTGGTGGGCCCAGCCGGATTTGAACCGGCGGCCACCCGATTATGAGTCGGGCGCTCTACCTAGCTAAGCTATGAGCCCTCGCAAGACCTCTATATCCGTCTACGATAAAAAGATATGGCTTGCCGACTTTTTACAGTCCGCATAGGCCGACTCAGGCCCTTGTAAGGAGGGGGATGTACGGATAACGGTTCTTGGATCAGTGCGGGGGTCATGATGGTCGCGGCTGTCATCGGAATCGTGTTCGGAACCGTTTTCGATATGGGCCCTGCGGAGACGTTGGTCAGGCCTGTACTGATGGTCATGGTCTTTCTGGTTTTTCTGGCAGTGGATCTCGATAGGTTCGGTAACCTGTTCGACGATATCCGTTTCACCCTGTCCTCTGTGTTGTTGAATTTTGTTTGGACCCCTGTTTTGGCCTTCCTGATAGGTAATATGTTCTTCCCGGATTTATTGGACCTGCGCATCGGTCTGTTGCTTCTTTTGGTGACCCCATGTACTGATTGGTACCTGGTGTTTACAGGTTTATCAAAAGGAAACGTCTTTTTGAGCAGTGTCTTATTGCCCATGAACCTGGTCCTTCAGCTGGTTCTGCTACCTGTCTATCTCTCGCTCTTTTTCGGCGAATCCCTGGGGATGGGGTTCATGGAAGTGTTTTTCGAGTCGATGTTGGCGATCGCGGTTCCGTTGTTGTTCGCGGTCGCGGTCAGGTGCATCGCACGTTACGGATCTTTGTCAGAAAGGGTCAGAAACGGATTCGGAAACACCGATCAGGTGCAGTTGGTCCTCTTGAGCGCTGCCATATTCTTCATATTCTCGGCCAATTCGACGGTGCTTTTAGACAATGTGGGGATATTGGTCTCGCTGGTGCTACCGTTGTTGGTGTTTTTCATTACGAATTATGCGGTATCCGTCATTGTATCGATGTTGAATGGGTTCGATGTGGCGGATACGACCTCGTTGATTTTCACCGTGTTGGCTAGAAATTCCCCATTGGTGTTGGCGGTGGTCAGTTCGATGTTTGTTGACCGTCCTTTGGTTTTGTTGGCTTTGGTCGTAGGGCCGTTGGTAGAGCTCCCTGTACTGTCCATCGTTGCTTCGTACAGATTGAGGTCTGTGTCAAGGTAGAATTCCAATATCTGCGATGGACAGATGATTCCGATGAATGAACCAAGTCACGAAAGTGAAGAAGAAAAGTGGCGCCGTCGCACGGGATCGAACCGTGGACCTTGTGATTAACAGTCACACGCTCTACCGACTGAGCTACAACGGCTTAGAACCTCCATTACACGACCACTATAAAAAACTAGTGATTGATTCACAGGAAAATCGATGGATTTGACCCGAAATACGGCTGGGGTAACCTGGTTTTCCGATGGAATAACGTTTATTGGCCGTCGGAAAGGCTGTCGCGGATCTCGTTAGCTCTTTTCACAATGTCGTCGAGACGGGAACTGAGAGCTGACATGAATTCGTCGTACTTCTCGGTGACGACTGCACCTTCGGGGGTGGCCTCGATGAGTCCGTCCCTCTCCAGAAGTCTCAGAGAATAGCGTACTTTGTGTTTGGGTATGCCGAGCGTTTCGGAAAGACGGATAATGCCCACGGGTTGGTATTTCTTAGCTTCCTTGAGCATTCTGATGTGGCGCTCGATAAGGTCCATTTCACCCATGGTTCCGGAAAAGAGTTCGTCGGCCATTACGGGTGGGTAGAATGTCCTTCCTTTAAGGCTCTTCGTTCGGACAATGGTGGAAAACGCCCACTGTGGACGGAACTGTAATTGGAAAAGGTGAACCGTGGTTTGGTCCACGGTCCAAATGAGGTAGGAGAAATGTACGGTTTAACGGCCGTACCACTTCTGGATACCCCACCTTCTGTAGTTTACGTAGAATCCCTGGATAAAGGATCCACAGCAGTCCAATGCTGCCTGCTCGGCTTCTGCCTCATCGGCCTTTTCGGTACCTTTGGCTTTGAAGACCTTGTTGCAGTTCAGACACTGGAAACACAACGTAAGGGGTGATTTCCTGTCGAATCTCATCGGGTTTCGTTATAATGGGCATAATTAAAAAACTATGGGTAGGTGTGTTTGCCGCGCCTCCTATCTCAGTAATCCGATCAATGTTCTGGCACAGGTCAAATGTGGTTTTTCGCACCCTAAACCGAAATAATTCCAATCTAATATCCAACTGTAATTTGTGGATATTCCACACAAAACCGATAAAATATCTGGATAATTCCAATCTTGAGTTCTCAAAGCATATATTTTAGTACACCTATTCCAAGCTATGAGTAGAATCAAAGTTATAAACGAACCCTCCGAGCTGGTCCCCATGCTCAGAGCGGTAGACACGCCTGTGAAAAGGGCCGTGTTGAAGGAAGTAACTCTTGAGTGGAAAACCGCAGACGAGATCGAAAAGAAATACGGTCCCGAAGGACGTGCGGCAACGATCTTCTTCGAGAAAATGAAACTTGTCGAGACCCGTTGGCAGTCCACCGGTGGAAATTTCCCCGAAAAATCCTATCATTCCTATTACTCTTCTTTTAATATCAATGCCCAGTGGCCCGTATATGAGATCTCTGATGTTCTCGCAGCTGCCATGATGGGCGAAGAGGAGTACGCCGAGATCGAGGCCAAGATTCTGGAACAGGTCGGTAAAGGCGGTAAATTCTCCGGCGATGTCGCCGAGGTCCTCGGTCTTTCTTCAACTATGCTCAAGAGTCTTGTTCGCAGGTCCGTGAAAATGGATTACCGCGGTCATAAGATCGAGATACTCAAAGAGAATGACCATGTCTGATATCTGGATAATGCGTATCGGACACCGTCCCGAGAGGGATAAACGTGTCACGACCCATGTGGCCTTGTCCTCGCGCGCCCTCGGTGCCAAAGGTATCTACGTAGATACCGAGGACCCCGTTCTCGAGGAGAACGTCAACAGTGTCGTGAAACGTTTCGGTGGGGATTATACAATCAAAACCGGTATAACCTGGCAGGAAGCGACCAAGAACTTCAAGGGTAAGGTCGTCCACCTCACCATGTACGGTCAGAGGGCCGATGAAGCCATGGCCAAGATCCCCAAGGACGAGGACCTTATGATAATCGTCGGTGCATCCAAGGTTCCCCCCGAGGTATACCAGCGTGCGGATTTCAACGTGTCCGTTGGAAACCAGCCCCACTCCGAGATAGCCGCATTGGCGATCTTCCTTTACGACTATACCGGCGGAAGTCATCTTTACGAGGACCGTGATGGTGAAATGACCGTCATCCCCAACGAGAGAGGTAAGACAGTTGTCAACAAAGACGATTGACGTTCCCTCTGATTCCCAGTGTATCGATTTCCTTTGGGAGGCAGGATGCAAGAAACGTGTAGTGGTCCACTGTGCGACCGTCAGGGCCGTAGCCGAGGTAATCGCCGACGGCATCCCTGAAGCGGACAAGGACCTTGTCATCGCAGGTGCCCTTCTTCACGACATCGGTCGTTCCAAGGACCACACTATAATGCATGCTTATATCGGATCGCAGATCGCACAGAAGCTCGGGTTGTGCAACGAGCTTGTGGAGATCATCCGTAAACATACGGGTGCAGGCCTGGACCAGGACGATGTGAAGGAGTTCGGCCTTCCTGCAGGGGACTATATGCCCTCCACGTTGGAAGAGAAGATCGTGGCCCATGCCGACAACATGGTCAGCGATAACCGTGTAGTATCCTACATGCATTCCGTAGACAAACTGGCCGGAAAGGGAGCCCAGAAAGGGGCAGACCGTGTGGCCACCCTCCATAAAGAGCTTTCAGGGCTTTTCGGAAGGGATCTCGATACCATCATCGATGAGATCGGTGAGTATCCCAAACTGAAAGGTGTGAAAGCCGATTGAGCCGTCAGCATGCCTCCTTTAGACAGGAGGTATGCCCGGTTCACCTTGTTTCTCTTACTGATTCCATCGGACGACCGTCCACACCGTCCCGATTACAGGGAGCCATGTTTTTATCCCTAGACATGATTCTGAACGTTAGGTATCTAACATGGCAGTAACCGAACTTAACGAGACTACATTCAACGAGTTCACCAAACAGAGCGGAGTCGTTTTCGTAGATTGCTGGGCCCCTTGGTGTGGACCTTGCAGGAGAATGGGCCCCATCGTGGATGAACTTGCAGAGGACCTTGCAGGAAAAGTCGCTGTCGGAAAACTCAACACCGATGAGAACCAGAACATCGCACGTGAGTTCAACATCAATGCGATTCCTACCCTTCTTTTCTTCAAGGACGGAGTTCAGCAGGAGCCTCTTGTAGGACTCAGGCCCAAGGACGACATCATCCAGTACATCAACAGCCTCTGAAGGGGTTTGAATGAAGACCGATATCGTTGTCATAGGTTCGGGTCCCGCAGGGATCCAGGCGGCGATCCATGCTTCCCGTAAGAAAGTGGACACTGTGCTTGTAGGAAAAATGAACAACAGTGCCGCCTATGGCACCGATATCGAGAACTATTTCGGCCTCTCGGGAGCCTCTCAGGGAACCGAACTTCTTAAAAACGGCCTTGAACAGGTCGAAACCTTCGGATGTAAGGTATTCCAGATGAACGTCCTCGGCCTTTCGAAAGACGCCGACGGATTCCACGTGGAACTTGAATCGGGAGAGGACATCGTATGCAAGGCCTTGGTTTTGGCTACCGGAATCACCCGTGTGAAACTCGGGGTTCCCGGCGAGAACACTTTCGGAAACGGAAAGGGTGTAAGCTACTGTGCATCATGTGATTGCAATTTCTACAAAGGGAAAGTGGTCATCATCGTCGGTGGACAGTCCGAATCCGCTGTATCGGCGGAGCTTATGACCCGTTATGCATCGAAGGTCTATTGGATCTCCCCGGTTTTCGATGCGGACCCTTCCCTTGTCAGAAAGGCTTTGGATGCGGGTGTAGAGACCATTGAGGCAGGTATCGAGGAGATACTCGGTGAGACCAAGGTGACCTCTGTCAGATTGTCCGACGGACGCATCGTGGAGACCGACGGTGTATTCATCGAACTCGGTGGAAAATCCTCTGTAGACCTTGCGATGGACGTGGACCTGATGCCTGAGATGGATGATACCATCAAGGTGGACAGAAAATGCAAGACCGCCGTTGAAGGCGTCTTTGCCTGTGGGGATGTCACCGGACGTCCTTGGCAGATCGCCAAAGCGGTCGGAGAAGGTGCCGTCGCAGGGCTTTCCGCAGCAGAATATTGCAGATCGTGATGAATATGACCGTACAAGACCTTATTTCCAATATGCTCAGAGAGGAAGGTGGATTCCAGAAGGCCTTCAAAGATATCCTCGACAATGAGTTGAAGATATCATTGAATGAGTTCTGTCACCTTGCAGGGGTTTCCCAGAGTACGATGTACAAGATATTGGAGGAGCGCCGTGAACCTAATCTGCGTACGGTACGTCATATCATCAAGGCTCTGAACACGGTCCATAACCGTAATTCCGACAAGTACATCGCGGTCATCGCCTCCGCCACTTTCATACAGGGTCTTCCCAAGACCCTTGAGACCGAGGCCAACGGTAACGTGATAATCCGCGAATATGCGGTATCCACCGTCGAGGATGCCATAATCGCAGCGGTACGTGCCGAGCGCGATGGGGCGCTTGGGGTCATATGCGCACCCATTGTCGCCAACACCGTGGAGAAGATCCTTTCGGTACCTGTGTATCCCGTATATCCTCTGGACAGCGTACTTAAGATTCTCGAACAGGTTAAAAGTAAGTATTGACCGATAATAATTAATCTAAAGACTTAAATTGTTTCTTCAATTAGCCAAGGCTATGTTCGAACTCCAGGTCGTGTCCAACACTCCCATGTCGGGTGTGGACGATGTTCAGGTCATAGCTGAGACCTTCCTTGTGCAGATTGGTTACCTCCCCAAAGGGTATGATCCCCGTTCCGCAGGGGTCACCACGGTAAAGGACAGTGTACCGTACCGTCTTTTCATGGAATATTTCATGAAGGATCCTGCAAGGATCTGGACCGTCGAGGAGCTTTCCGTATACCTTGAAACCTCCAAACCCACTGTATACAGACACATCAACAAGCTTCGTTACATGGACCTTCTCGAAAGTGCCGATGTGATGGTGAACGGACAGAACAGGAAGGGTTTCCGTATACGCTTCGGAAATCTGGTAAAGGCCTGGAGCTTCACCGAGGCGAACGTGCAGCTTGCCATGGAAAATTACAGGAAGACCGTAGAACACTTCCAGAGACTTATGACCGAACAGGCGGAACAGTGATGGCAAACGAAATCGCCGAAAGGCTTATCGGAGCTATCCTCAGCGGGGAGGTCACGGACCGTGACGGCGTACAGAGGTTGAAGATGCAGCTCTGTTCCAAATACGGTCCTGATAAGGTCCCTCCGAACTCGGAGATCCTTGCATTGGTGTCAGAGGAGGAACGTAAGAAAGTACTTCCCCTTCTTGTGAAGAAACCCATGCGTACCGCCAGCGGAGTGGCCGTGGTAGCGGTCATGACCTCGCCTTACCCCTGTCCCCACGGAAAGTGTGCATATTGTCCCGGAGGGGTTTCCAACGATTCTCCCCAGTCTTATACGGGAAAAGAACCTGCGGCGAGACGTGCGGCCATGAACCGTTTCGACCCTTACGACCAGGTCGAGAGCAGGCTCAGGCAGTTGGAGGAGATCGGTCATGATACGGACAAGATCGACCTCATAATCATGGGTGGAACGTTCACCTCACGTGATCCGCAGTATCAGGAATGGTTTGTGAAACGTTGCCTGGAGGCTATGAACGGCCATCCTTCCCCCAATCTCAGAATGGCTCAGGAGGAGAACTCCCATTCTGAAAGACGTTGCATAGGTCTGACCGTGGAGACGCGTCCCGACTATTTCTGTAAGGATGTACAGATCGAGAGGATGATGGCGTTGGGGGCGACCCGTGTGGAACTCGGTGTGCAGATACTTGATGATGACGTTTTGGACAAGGTCAACAGGGGACATGGTGTGGCGGAGACCATCAAGGCGACCAAGGCCTGCAGGGAACACGGGTTGAAGGTATGTTACCATCTCATGCCTGGACTTCCCGGTTCGTCCCCCGAGAAGGACCTTGAATGTTTCAGACGCTGTTTCGACGATCCCGACTTCAGACCGGACATGTTGAAGTTCTATCCTACCTTAGTCGTCGGGGACACGGACCTCACCAGGATGTGGAAGGACGGGGAATACGAACCGTATTCCACGGAGACCGCTGTGGACCTTCTGTCGGAGATGAAGGCGATAGTGCCGGACTATGTACGTATACAGCGTATCCAGAGGGATATCCCTGTTCCAGAGATCATCTGTGGTATCCTGAAAAGCAATCTCAGACAGCTCGTCCAGAAGAATATGGAGTCCAAAGGTTCCGCCTGCAGGTGTATACGCTGCAGGGAGGTGGGGCACACAGGTGCGGTCCTCGAGAACATCGACGATGTGAGGATGGAGGTGATGGAATACGAGGCCGCTTCCGGAAAGGAGTACTTCGTGTCGTACACCTACCACGATTCCCTGGTCGGATACGTCCGTCTCAGAATCGATTCCAACGACATCGCATCCATAAGGGAACTGAAGGTTTTCGGTAACGAGACCGCGATCGGTGCGGCCGCAGAGAGTTGGCAACACCGTGGTTTTGGTAGAAAACTATTGGAAAAAGCCGAGTCTATAGCCAGGGAGGCTTCGAAAAAGAAGATCAGGGTCACCAGCGGTATCGGGGTGAGGGAATACTATGCTTCCAACGGATACCGTCTGGAGGCCCCGTATATGGTCAAGGACCTCTGAATCAGGTGTAGAACGAAGAGGCCCATCTGTCTTTGCGTTTCTGGATCTCGCCGCCCAGTTTCTCGTATGTTTCGAAGACGGCGGGGTCCACCGAAGGCTTCACGGTGTTCAGTGCAGCCTCGAAATGCCTCATGTAGACACAGTCGATCCTGCTGTCTTCATGGTAGGCGTTCAGGCCTGCCGCCCTGCAGAGGAAGTTTATGTCCGCTCCGACGTAGCCGTCGGTGAGATCGGACAGTCTTTCCAGGTCCACGTCCTTGCCGAGGGGCATGTTGCGGGTATGTACCTTGAATATGCTGACCCTGGCGTCACGGTTCGGTTTTCCGATGAGCACCATGCGGTCGATCCTTCCCGGCCTCAGCAAGGCGGAATCTATCATGTCCGGACGGTTGGTCGCCGCCATGACCAGGACATTGTTGAGCTGTTCGACCCCGTCCAACGAGGTAAGCAGCTGTGCGACGACCTTTTCGTAGACGTCGTTGTCCCCTCTGACAGGGGCTATGGAGTCGATCTCGTCGAAGAACACGATGGAAGGCGACATCTGTTTGGCACGCTTGAAGATCTTTCTGATGGCCTGTTCGCTCTCTCCGACCCATTTGCTCATGATCTCTGGCCCGTTGACCAGTATGAAGTTGGCCCCGGACTCGTTGGCGACGGCTTTCGCTATCAGGGTTTTACCTGTACCGGGGGGCCCGTACAGGAGAAGTCCTTTTCCAGGCGTTATTCCGAGACGTTCGAAATCCTTCCTGTCTTCACCGGGCATAAGGGTTTCCTTGATTTCCTGACGGATGTCTTCCAATCCACCGATATCCTCCCATGAAACCTTAGGCACATCCACAGAAACCTCCCTCATGCCGCTCGGTTCCACATCCCCCAAGGCATCCATGAAATCCTTCATGTTGACCTTCAGTCTTTCGAGGACCTCTCCAGGCACGGCTCCGTCTACATCCACATCGTCGATGTATCTGTTCAGGCACTTCATGGCGGATTCACGTGCAAGTGCGGCAATGTCCGCCCCTACGAACCCCTGCGTTATCTTTGCGAGCTCATCGAGGTCTACATCGTCGTCGAGAGGCATGTTCCTTGTATGGACCTCCAGGATCGATCTTCTTCCCGCCTTTCCCGGGATTCCGATCTCGACCTCTCTGTCGAATCTGCCCGGGCGCCTCAGGGCGGGATCGATGGAGTCCTCGCGGTTGGTCGCTCCGATGACGATCACATTCCCTCTTCCTCCGAGACCGTCCATCATGGTCAGTAGCTGTGCCACGATCCTGTGTTCCTGTTCTCCGTAGACGTTGTTGCGGTTGGGTGCTATGGAATCGATCTCGTCAAGGAAAAGGATGCTCGGGGAATTTTTCTCTGCGGTCTCGAATATGGACCTGAGCTTGTTCTCGCTCTCTCCGTAGTATTTTCCGATGAACTCCGGGCCGCGTATGGAATAGAAATTGGCACCGGACTCGTTGGCCAAGGCCTCCGCGATAAGGGTCTTTCCCGTCCCGGGAGGACCGTACAGGAGTACACCCTTCGGTGCGGATACACCCATTTTCTTGAAAAGTTCAGGATGTTTCAGCGGGAGCTCGACCATATCACGGACCTTCCTCAGCTCGTCTTTCAGTCCACCGATGTCATCGTAGGTCGTGGTCTTGTTGTCCCTGCCCACGGCCTGTGCCGTATCCCCCTTTGAGGGGTTCTTCTTTTTTCCTGCGGGGGTCTCGAGGATGACCAGATCGGTGATGGACGATATGACGACCGGGCCCTGTGGCAACGTGGACGTCACCGTGAACGTGGAACGGTTTCCCATCAGGGAGATATTGGGCACGGTGATGTCCAATCCGTTTATGACGGGGCGGCCGATAAGGTTGCTTTTGAATATCTCTCCGAATCCAGGTTCGATGGCAAGGCTGCTGCCTTCGGGAATCTTCGGTACGAGCACGACCTTCATGGCCTTAGGTGGGTCGCATCTGCGAACCTTCACCTTTTCCCCCGGGGTTATCTCGGCACTGGTCCTCGTCAGACCGTCTATCCTTATCACGTTCGTACCTTCGTCCTCGGCATCGCTTTTGAATACCTTTGCGACGACCGTCCTTTTTCCTTCGATCAGGATGATGTCGCCTATAGAGAGGTTCAGCTGGGCGTACGACTGGGGGTCAAGACGGGCTCTGCCGGACCCTGCCTCCGACAAACGTTTCGGAATATCCACCTTCATAACGAGAAAATCGGCCATTTGACAGGGTTAAGGGATTGCACTTATATACAGAATTCATAATATCCTGCCTGTAGTTTCTGAGCAAGGAAACCGTCCTAGATAGTTATATATACTAGATAGGGTTGTACGGTTTTTACTAGCTTTAAGACAACAATGGGCCTGTAGCTCAGCTAGGTAGAGCATCTGACTTTTAATCAGGTGGTCGGGGGTTCGAATCCCCTCAGGCCCGCTGGGATCTTCATGAGCGATCGACGGCGGATCAAGTATGAGGAGCGGTTTTTTTGGTATTTTTGAGTGTTCCCATAGACCGAATTGGGAGTTAGAGGATCGGTGAAAATTTGGCAGCAGAAACTACGTTCAACATACTTGAGCACAGGCTCGTACCCGAGCATCACCTCCTGACCGAAGAGGAAGCTAACAAAGTCTTGGATCAGTGGAATATTACGCGCGATCAGCTTCCTAAAATCAAAAGCGGAGACGCGGCCCTTAGAGTTCTCGAAGAGATTCACGGCCCTATCGAGGAAGGCAGCGTCATTAAAATCGTGAGAAAAAGCGAGACTGCACAGGAATTCGTTTCATACAGGCTCGTTACTAAAGGGTGATTAATTGAGGGACCTTGTAAATCTTTATTTTAGGGACCACAACATCGTCAACCACCACGTAGAGTCTTTCAACGATTTCCTTTGCACCTCTGACAATCCCAACAGCAGGATGCAGAAGATCGTCGACGACATCAGGGTGCCTACCGACGATGCACTTCGTGGTATCATCAAGCTTGACCCCGAGCGTACCGGTGGAAGGGACATCGAGATTCGTATCGGAAGAAAGAGGGCAGCCGACGGGTCTATCGATCCCCAGGCCAAACCTACCATCAAAATCGAGGACCCCAAGGTCATCGAGGCCAACGGTTACAGCCATGAGGTCACCCCCATGGAAGCCAGGCTCAGGAACCTGAACTACCTGTCCCCCGTATACGTCCGTTTCGAGGTTTGGGAGGACGGACAGGAGAGGGAGATCGAAAACGGAGGATGGGTCCGCATCGGTGACCTTCCCATGATGGTCAAATCCAAGGGATGCAACCTCTACAAGTCCAAGCTTGAGGCAACCCTCGAGCACGCCCTTACCGACGACGACTACCTTGCCGAGCTCGTCAAACAGAAAGAGGACCCCAGGGAGCCTGGAGGATACTTCATCATCGGTGGAACCGAGAGGGTTCTCATCACCCTTGAGGACCTTGCCCCCAACAGGGTAATGGTAGAGTACAACGAGAAGTACGGTGCTGCTGTCGAGACCGCCAAGGTCTTCTCCCAGAAAGAGGGATACCGTGCACTCACCCAGGTCGAGAAGAAGAAAGACGGTACCCTTATGGTCTCCGTCCCTGTGATCTCCGGAGAGATTCCCCTCATCGCCCTGATGAAAGCCCTCGGAATGGAGTCCGACAGGGACATTCACTCCGTCATCGTCGCCAACGACAAAGAGATGGAGAACATCGTTTTCGCCAACATCGAGAACTCCTACGACGACAAGACCTGGGCACCTAACGGATTCCACACCCAGGCCGACGCCATCGCATACCTCGAGAGGAACTTCGCCGCAGGACAGGCGAAAGAGTACAGGACCAAGAAGGTCGAGTCCATCCTCGACAGGTCCCTGCTTCCCCACCTCGGTGACTCCAAAGAGGACAGGCTCAAGAAAGCCATCTTCCTCGGCCGTATCGCCAGGTCCGTTCTCGAGCTCTCCCTCGGAAAGAGGAAAGAGGACGACAAGGACCACTACGCAAGCAAGAGGCTCAAGCTGTCCGGTGACCTTATGGAGGATCTCTTCAGGACTAGCTTCTCCGCTCTTATGAAGGACCTGAAATACCAGCTCGAGAGGAACGTCGGCAGGAAGAAGAACGAGTACAGTATCGCATCTTCCATCAGGCCCGACCTGTTCACCCACAAGCTCCTCCACGCCCTTGCCACCGGTAACTGGGTCGGAGGACGCGCAGGAGTTTCCCAGCTTCTCGACAGGACCTCTAACATGTCCGCCATGTCCCACCTTAGGAGGGTCACTTCTTCCCTTACCAGGTCCCAGCCTCACTTCGAGGCACGTGACCTTCACTCCACCCAGTGGGGTAGGCTCTGTCCTTCTGAGACCCCTGAGGGTCAGAACTGCGGTCTTGTGAAGAACGCCGCGCTCATCATCGACGTCTCCCACGAGTGTCCCGAATCCGAGACCCTTAAGGTCCTTCAGGACTTCGGACTCAACCCCGTCAACGACGAGGACACCAAGGTGTTCGTCAACGGAGACCTCGTCGGTACCTTCGTAGACCCTGCAAAGGTCGTTTCCGACATCAGGGACCGCAGGAGGTTCGGACTCATCTCCACCTACATCAACATCCGTTACGACGAGGAGATGAACGAGATCCTCATCAACAGCGATGACGGCAGGCTCAGAAGACCTCTCCTCATCATCAAAGGCGGAGAGACCGTCCTTACCAGGAAGCACGTAGAAGGCTACCGTGAGGGCAAGATCGCTTGGGACGACCTCTTCCACGAGGGTATCATCGAGTGGATCGATGCGGAAGAGGAAGAGGATGCGTTCGTCCTTGTCGCTCCTTACGACCTGCCTCGCAGGTGCCCCTGCTGTGACCACGCTCTGTCCGAGACCGATGTGGATTGGAAGAACCCCGGTCAGTCCTCCGCAGGATGCGAACTCGAATGTAAATGGTGCCACAACGTGTTCACCGAGGCCACCAAGATCACCTCCGAGTACACCCACATGGAGGTCGACCCCATGATCATCCTCGGAGTCGCGGCCGGTATCGTTCCCTACCCCGAGCACAACTCCGCACCTCGTGTCACCATGGGTGCAGGTATGGCAAAACAGGCTCTCGGTATCGCAGCGGCCAACTACCGTATCAGGCCCGATACCCGTGGACACGTCATGCACTACCCCCAGGTGCCTATGGTCCAGACCCAGACCATGGACTTCATCGGATACAAGTACAGGCCTGCAGGACAGAACTTCTGTATCGCGGTCATGTGCTACCACGGATACAACATCGAGGATGCGATCGTCATGAACAAGTCCTCCGTCCAGAGAGGACTCGGAAGGACCACCTTCATGAGGTCCTACCGTGCCGAGGAGCGCCGCTACCCCGGAGGACAGGAAGACCACTTCGAGATCCCCTCCCCCGACATAGCCGGAGTCCGCGTCGACGAGGCGTACATGTCCCTCGGAGAGGACGGTCTTATCTCCCCTGAGTCCTACGTCAAGGGATCCGATGTCCTTATCGGAAAGACCTCTCCCCCCAGGTTCCTTGAGGAAGAGAGCGAGTACTTCAGCGCCCAGAAGAGGCGTGAGACCTCCGTCACCGTCAGGCCCGGAGAGAAAGGATACATCGATTCCGTCGTCATCACCGAGAGCGAGAACGGTTCCAGGCTCGTCCGTGTCAAGGTCAGGGACGAAAGGATCCCCGAACTCGGTGACAAGTTCTGTTCCAGGTTCGGTCAGAAAGGAGTCGTCGGAAGGCTTGTCGAACAGTGTGACATGCCCTTCACTTCCGATGGAGTCACCCCCGATATCGTCGTCAACCCCCACGGTATTCCTTCCCGTATGACCATCGGACACGTTCTCGAGATGATCGCAGGTAAGGTCGGTTCCATGGAGGCCCGTACCATCGACGGTACCGCGTTCTCCGGAGAGTCCGAGGATTCCATCCGTGACGGTCTCGTAAGGAACGGATTCGCACGTTCTGGTAAAGAGATCATGTACGACGGAAGGACCGGACGCATGATGCAGATCGATGTCTACACCGGTGTCATCTTCTACGAGAAACTGCACCACATGGTCAGTGGAAAGCTCCATGTCAGGTCCAGAGGTCCCGTCCAGATCCTCACCAGGCAGCCTACCGAAGGACGTTCCAGGCAGGGAGGTCTCAGGTTCGGAGAGATGGAGCGTGACTGTCTTATCGGTCACGGTGTCGCGATGGTCATCAAAGACCGTCTCCTCGACGAATCCGACGGTACCCAGCAGTATGTCTGCGGTGAGCCCAACTGCGGACACATCGCCATCCTTGACAGGCGCGGACAGCTCTACTGTCCTGTCTGTGGAAACAATTCAAGCATCCACCTCGTACAGACCTCCTATGCGTTCAAGCTGCTCATGGATGAGCTTCTGTCGCTCGGAGTCGCTATGAGGCTTCAGCTGGAGGATCTTTCATGAACAACGTCACCAAAAAGATTGGATCGATCAAATTCTCCTGCGTCTCCCCTGAGGAGATCAGGAAAATGTCCGCTGTGAAGATCATTACCGCTGACACCTATGATGATGAGGGTTACCCCATCCAGGGCGGTCTTATGGACCCCCACATGGGTGTCATCGAGCCCGGTCTCCGCTGTAAGACCTGCGGATGCAAGGTAGACGAGTGTCCCGGTCACTTCGGACACATCGACCTCGCCCTCCCCGTCATCCACGTCGGTTTCATCAAAGACATCAAGCTCATGCTCGAGTCCACCTGCCGCGAGTGCGGAAGGCTTATGCTTCCTCCCGAGGATATCCAGGCCAGGCTCGACAGGCTCAACACCATCGCAGATCTCGGTGGAGACACCATCGACCAGAAACTGTTCAGCAAATCCACCGCCAAGGACGCATCCTCCAAAGGAGTCTGCCCCCACTGCGGTAAAGAACAGATCAAGATCAAGCTCGACAAGCCCACCACCTTCAGGGAGGTCACCAACAATAACAACAAGCTGACCGCCAAAGAGGTCCGTGAGAGGCTCGAGCGCATCAGCGACGACGACCTCAGGGCCCTCGGAATGGACCCCACCACCTGCAGGCCCGAGTGGATGGTCCTCACCGCACTCGCAGTTCCCCCTGTGACCGTGAGGCCCTCCATCACCCTCGACTCCGGAGACAGATCCGAGGATGACCTTACCCACAAGCTCGTCGATGTCCTCAGGATCAACCAGAGGCTCAGAGAGAACCGTGATACCGGTGCACCTCAGCTTATCGTCGAGGATCTCTGGGAGCTTCTCCAGTACCACGTCACCACCTACTTCGACAACCAGACCTCCGGAATCCCCCCTGCGAGGCACAGGTCCGGTAGGCCCCTCAAGACCCTTGCCCAGAGGCTTAAGGGTAAAGAGGGACGTTTCAGGTCCAACCTGTCCGGTAAACGTGTCAACTTCTCGTCCCGTACCGTTATCTCCCCCGACCCCAACCTGTCCATCAACCAGGTCGGTGTGCCTGTCGTAGGTGCAAGGGAGCTTACCGTGCCCGTACACGTCAACGAGCACAACATCGAGACCATGAGGGCCCTCGTAAGGCGTGGACCTATGGCGTTCAAGAGGTTCCTCACCCCCGCATGCAACGGCGAACCCGAGTACTACGACATCGACTCCGCCAGGGATTACATCTCCAGGGAGCACAGTCCCGTCGAGTTCGACAAGGACTACCTTACCGGTGTCAACTATGTCATCAGGTCCGACGGAAGGAGGATCAGGGTCACTCTCGACAACTGTGAGACCGTCGCAGAGGGTATCGGAATCGACTACACCATCGAGAGGCAGCTCATCAACGGAGATGTCGTTCTCTTCAACAGGCAGCCTTCTCTGCACAGGATGTCCATCATGGCCCACCGTGTCAGGGTCATGCCTGGAAAGACCTTCAGGTTCAACCTGACCGACTGTGCACCTTACAACGCGGATTTCGATGGAGATGAGATGAACCTTCACGTCCTGCAGAGCGATGAGGCACGTGCAGAGGCACGTATCCTTATGCAGGTTCAGGAGAACATCCTCTCTCCCAGGTACGGAGGACCTATCATCGGAGGTATCCACGACCACATTTCCGGTTCGTACTACCTTACCCACGGTGACGTCCGCTTCAACCGTTACGAAGCGATGAACATCATCTACAAGCTCAGCGACGTAGGACTTTTCGACCCCAACCAGTCCGAGGTCCTCGAAGAGCTCAGGCTTAACGCCGATGATGCACGCGAAGTTCCCGAGCCCAGCGGATACGACGAGGACGGAGAACCCTATTGGACCGGTAAGGACCTCTTCTCCATCGCCCTCCCCAAGGACCTCAATCTCACCTACAGGGCAGCCGTCTGTCAGTGCGGTAACCCCTGCGAAGGACAGTCCGAGGGCGGAGTCTGCCCCTGGGACGGATATGTGAAGATCCGCAACGGAAAGCTCATCACCGGAACCATCGATGAGAAAGGTATCGGAAACAGCAAGGGTAAGATCCTCGAGAGGATCGCCCGTGACTATGGATCCAGCCGTGCGGCCAAGTTCCTTTACGATGCCACCAGGCTTGCACTCGGTGCCGTCATGAACCACGGATTCTCCACCGGTATCGGTGACGAGGATATTCCCGAGGATGCACAGAAACAGATCAACGAGAACAGTCTCGAGTGCGTAAGGCAGGTCAACGAGCTTGTCGTGTCCTACAACGAGGGAAGCCTCCAGCAGATGCCTGGAAGGTCTCTCAGGGAGACCCTTGAGGTGAAAGCCATGGGTATCCTCGCAAGCGCCCGTGACCAGGCCGGTAAGATCGCAGGAAACTACCTCGGTATGTCCAACCCTGCGGTCATCATGGCAAAGACCGGTGCCCGTGGTTCCATGCTCAACCTGTCCCAGATGGCAGGTTGTGTCGGACAGCAGGCTATCCGTGGAGAGAGGATCGCACGTGGATACTGGAACAGGACCCTTCCCCACTTCCAGAAGGGAGACCTCGGAGCATACGCCAGAGGTTTCTGTTCCGACTCCTACAAGTCCGGACTCACTCCTACCGAGTTCTTCTTCCATGCAATGGGAGGAAGAGAGGGTCTTGTCGATACTGCGGTCCGTACTTCCAGGTCCGGTTACATGCAGAGGCGTCTCATTTCCGCACTTGAGGATCTTAAACTCACCTCCGATGGAACCATCAGGAACACTGTAGGAACCATTGTTCAGTTCAAATACGGAGAGGACGGAATCGACCCCGCAAGGGCCGTCCGTGGAAAGGCAATCGATCTCAACGATCTCTTCGCAGAGGTTCTTGGAGACAGGGCCGACGAGCTTCTCAAACTGAACGAGAAGGAGAACAAGGGAGACGACTACGGATCCCGTGAGAAGGATCTCGAATCCTACGAACTCGAAGACTACGACAGCGATGGCGGAGACGAGGACAGTACGGATTACGACGAAGGCGGAGACGACTACGGAGGCGAGTGAAATGGCAAAGAAAGATACGATTAGGGCGCTCGTCAAGAGGGAGATCAGCGAAGAAATTGCAACCCTCCTTGCAAACAAGTTCAACACCCTCGGCGGAATCGCCGAGGCAGGTGTCGACGGTATCATCGCGGTCGGTGTATCCGCTGAGCAGGCATCACTCGTGATTGAGAAAGTCGGTAAGCGCAGCACCTCTTCCCGCACCTCTTCCAAGAAAGCGGCGGCCGCAAGCGAGGAGATCGCAGAGCCTAGCATCAAACTGGAAGAAGTTACCGAGGTCCGTGACCTCAGTGAGACCGAGATCAAACTCAAGGCACTCGCTGACAAGTTCGGATTCGTCTTCCCTCCCAAGATCATCTACGACATCGCCTCCAGGATCGAGAACGCAGACCTCACCGAGGAGCAGCTCGAGCAGATCATGGTAGTCGCGAACAGGATGTACACCTCCCACCTGATGGACCAGAACGAGTCCGCAGGAGTCATGGCTGCCCATTCCATCGGTGAGCCTGGTACCCAGATGAACCTGCGTACCTTCCACTTTGCAGGAGTCGCATCGGTTTCAGTTACGCAGGGTCTGCCCCGTCTCATCGAGATCGTGGATGCCAGGCGTGAACCCAGTACTCCTTCCATGCACATCCCCCTCAAAGGACTTGCAGGACAGGACGAGGCTCTTGCAGAGCGTGTGGCCTCCGAGATCGAGATCACCTCTCTTCTTGATGTCGCGAAGATTCTGACCGATATCAACAACATGAGGCTGATCATCGTTCCCGAGCCCAGCAAGATGAACAAGCGCGGTGTGACCGTCGATGACATCGTCGAGAAACTCGGAAAGATCAAGGCGGTACGTGGAAACGTCACCAAGACCACCGCCTTCCTTGATGACAACATCGCCCACACTTCCAGCGAGTATAACGTCGAGATCACTACCACCGAATCTTCCTACAAGAAGCTTCAGCAGATGTTCGACGCTGTCAAGAACGCCAAGTTGAAGGGAGTTGACGGAATCAAGAGGGCAATCCTCGAGAAGAGCAAGACCACCGGACTTTACACCATCATCACCGAGGGTAGCAACCTCAGGGAGATCCTCGCCATCGACGGTGTCGATTCCGCGAACGTCATGACCAACTCCGTTCTCGAGGTCGCCGAGGTGTTCGGTATCGAGGCGGCCAGGAACTCGATCGTCCATGAGGCGGTCACCACTCTCAGTGAGGCCGGTCTGGATGTCGATATCAGGCACATCATGCTTGTCGCAGACCTTATGACCAACGACGGTACCGTCAGGGCCATCGGTAGGCACGGAGTTTCCGGAAAGAAGTCCTCCGTCCTTGCCAGGGCAGCATTCGAGATCACCGCCGCACACCTGCTCCATGCAGCAATGGTCGGAGAGGTCGACAACCTTGAGGGAGTTACCGAGAACATCATCGTCGGACAGCCTGTCACCCTTGGTACCGGTGCCGTCAACTTGGAATACTCTCCCAAGAAATCCCTTGCAACTCCTAAAGAACGCCCTTATTACAAGAGCGAAGAATCAAACTCAGATGAGACTCCCGTAGAGGAGTCTGTTCAGTAAACCGTTTAACATCAATTACAAAGAGGAATCAAAATGAGCGAAGAAATCGATGTAGGTAGAGCACTTAAAGCAGCAATCGCAACCGGAGAGGTTGAGTTCGGAGTCGACCAGACCGTCAAAGCAGTCAAGGCTGGAAAAGCACAGATGATCGTCATCTCTGCAAACTGCCCCAACGCATTCCTTGTTGAGAACAAAGACGTCAAATGCCACGTCTACAGTGGAAACAACATGGAGCTCGGAGCTCTCTGCGGAAAGCCTTTCTCTGTATCCGCCCTCGCTATCATTGACAAGGGTACTTCCAACATCCTTACGCTGTGAGTCCCATGGCTGCAGAAATCGTACTTACGGAGGAGACCCTGCGTTACATCGCACTGTTCCAGCAGTTGACCCACACCAATGCGGTAGACTGTATGGAAACCGAGGAGAAATTAGTCTTCGTCGTCGAGAAAGGACAGGGAAACATCGCCGTCGGTAAAAAGGGAGAGCACGTCATCAAACTGAAAGAGATGACCGGAAAGAACATCCAGGTCGTCGAGTACTCGGAGGAACCCGAGCAGTTTGTGAAGAACGTCTTCCACATTTACGGTCCCCAGAAAGTCGTCATTGAGCAGCGTGGAGACATCACCCACGCCACTATCACCGTGGACCCCAAGCTTAAAGGACGCGCCATTGGAAAGGCTGGAAAGAACCTGCGCATCGCTAGGGATATCGTCAACAGACACCACGAGATCCAGAGCATCAGCGTAGACTGAAGGTCTTAAAAAACCGTTTATATGGCCCCCTTGCCGGGGGTCATAGTTTTATCAATATTTCGAAATGGGAGTGCGTTCCACTTCGAGTCTGTCTTCGGTGGGGTACTCTTCCACTATGTAGCATTTATAGGGGAGCTCTGCACCGATCTCTTCAAGGATCCATGAAGCGATCTCCAATCTTTTACGGTCCTCGTCTTTGAACATCAGTTCGTCGGGAACCTCGTACTCGTTGCGAAGAAGGTCCATGGCCTCATCGAGGTTTTTGTGATAGATCAGTCCTTTGATTATAGTGCCGTCCTCGGTTATCACATCATATTCTTTAGCGATGTGTTCCGCTCTGCGGATAAGTCTGTTCCTAAGCTGTACACTGTCTTTAAAAGTGGATGAACAGAAGTGGATAGGGTAGTCTTTCAGCCTGAACATGACGTTTATGGCGACATCTTCGGCACCCAATACCGCGGACGATAGTTCGTCCTTTACAAGGAAGTTATGGGTCTTCATCATGTCCCAGTTGCTTTCGGAGAATTCCAGTTCGTTGAGGTTCATGAACTTCACTCCCACCTCGAAAGCGTATTTGGCAAGAGCGTAGGTTTCCTCCTCCTTTCCAGGAAGGGCAGGCACTTCCACTCCGACATCCATCTTTACGGTTTTTACGATCTCCGCCAACTGGGTCTTTTCCATACAGGTCCAAAGGGACTCTATGGGATGGTACCTTATTTCGTCCAATCCTGCCTTTTCCAGTTCTATGGCGTTGTCCAGGTCGATGACCGCGGTATACATGTGGATGTGGTGTTCCTTTCCGAAACGTTCCTTCAGGAGACGGATGAAATGGATGGTACGTTCCATGTTCTCCGAGGGGTCCCCTCCGGTTATGCCGGTACCTTCCGCTTCCATGGACAGGGCTTCGTTGATGACCTCTTCGTCTGTAGTGACCCTGCCTTCGTTGGCATATATCACGTCTTTTCCTTTTTTCTCAGCGGATATGGGGCAGTAGAAACAGCCGGCTTTGCATCTGCCGGTGACAAGCAGGACCATTTTGGAACCTTTGATGCAGTATTCGCATCCTTTGGCCAATTCACCGTTTGCGGCAGATCCGGAATCGAATCTTTGGAAGGGCATGTCTGCCGATAGTCACTAACATTTAATAAGAATCGTTAGAATGAATCCTACATGAGAAAAAGCTCCCGCCTCGTACTGGCACTTGACGAGACCGATAAGGCTAAAGCACTGTCCATCGCCGAATCCGTTTCCGGAATTGTGGACGCCATCAAGATCAACTGGCCCCTTGTCCTGTCCGCAGGTCCTGAAATGATCACGGAACTGTCGAAGTATTCCGATGTAATCTGTGATTTCAAGGTAGCAGACATCCCTAACACCGTACACCTCATCGTAGAAGGGTCCCTCAACAGAGGTGCTTCCGCGGTCATCGTCCATGCGTTCCCTGGAAGCGATTCCCTCAAAGAGGCCGTACAGGTCGCCAAAGGAAGGGGAAAGATCTATGCCGTCACCGAGATGAGCCATCCTGGAGGAAAAGAGTTCACCGCCCCCAATGCGGAAGCGATGGCACGTATGGGTGTGGAATGCGGTGTGGACGGATTCATAGCCCCTGCCACCAGGCCTGAGAGGATCTCCGCCATTAGGGAGATTATCGGTGACTTGGAGATATTATCCCCCGGAGTCGGTGCACAGGGCGGAAAAGCCTCCGATGCCATAGCGGCGGGTGCCGATTATGTGATTGTAGGGCGTGCTATTTATAAATCCAACGACCCGAAAAGCGTTGCCGAATCATACGCTGAAGATATTTGTAAAATATTATGACCCAGTGTCATAGAAGGCACTATAAACCATTTACCCCTCCCTATTCTTCTTTACTTCCTCTTGATATTATTTTATAATAAACCATTAAATAGAGAACGGCAATGTTCGGATATTCTACTTTCCTGTTTAGGAGATATAGAAATGCGCGATTTTGCTAATAAAAAAACCACTCCCGCCGGTGCTGAAGGCGGGACTTCCGCGAGTAAAGACGATAGCGGAAGCTGGTTCAGCAAGAATTGGCGCTTGGTCTGCTTGTTTGCGATCGTCCTAGTCGCATTCCTGATTAGGTTCGTGTTCGCATACGGAATATCCGCAGGGGACAATTACGCCCTGTCCGGATCAAGCGCATCTAGCCACCTTCGTGTGATCATGGAGATCATGGCGGGTACCTACGACCCTGCCAACCAGGCCATGGTCAACTACCCGTATGGTGCTTTCAGTACGTCCGGCCCTGCCTTCGATTACCTGATGGCTGGTATCGCATCGATTGTTTCCGCAACTGGAATCAGCAATGCAACCGCTGCAGCAGGTACCCTTGCCTGGTCCGCACCCATTCTGGGAGCCCTCACCTGCATTCCTGTGTACCTCCTCGCAAAGAGGATGTTCAAGGGAGACGAGACCATCGCTGTCGTCTCTGCGCTTTTCTACGCACTGTTCGCAGTCCTGATCATGACCACTCCCTTCTCCAACGGTACCGAGTTCCCCTTCGTCGGATTCCTCATCGCAGTCCTCGTCTACCTCCTCACCGTCATCTACGACCGTGCAGACAAGGCAGGACTCGTCGGATTCCAGGGTGTGAAGGACAAATCCGTCCTCATTCCCGTGATCGTCGCAGGACTCATCTTCGGCGTCATCGTTCTTTCCTGGACCGAGTTCAGGATCCTCGTCATCGCCGCCGCTGCAATGATGCTCGTCGCCCTTGTCCTCCAGCGTATCGGTGGAAGGGACATGGCGTTCACCGTCGTTGTCTCCAACCTGATCGTCGTTATCGGTATCGCAATCGGTGCCGTCTACTACCTCGTTGCAGGTCTTTGGGACGATGTGTTCTCCGGAGGATGCCTCATCGCAGTGCTTGCTCTGGTCTACTCCTTCGCTTTCCTCGCAGTCGAGAAAAAGCCTTGGGTCATCACCATCCCCGTCTTCGCGATCATCATCATCGCCGTCGCGGCAGTCATCGCCGTAGCCATGCCCGAACTTTCCGCGGCAATGCTCGACGGTAACAGTGCCTACATCGGATCCCTCATGGCATCCCTTGGAAACACCACCACCCTTGTACGTATCTCCACCATGGCATCCTACTACGGATGGCTCACCATGTGGTTCCCCCTCCTCGTCGGAGTCTGGATGCTTTACAAATACCGCAGCCACTCCAAGAGCAGGCTTTACGTCTTCACCATGCTCTGGACCTTCGCCATGTTCTTCATGAGCTGGTTCTCCACCGCATACGCATACGTCACCGGTACTGTCTTCGCAGTTTCCGCCGGTTACCTTCTCGTCACCGTCATCAGGGAGGTCAACGTCCGTTCCTACTTCAAGTCCCTCAGGGGCAACGGATTCTCCGCAGGTGCCAAGAAAGCCCTTAACTTCTTCCCTCTTGCAACCGTCCTCGTCGTCGTGTTCCTTGTCGCAGCACCCACCGCAGTCTACGCGGTCGGAGCAGCGGTCCCCAACAACGACTCCCCCATCGACTACTTCGATGGATACGGCTACAACATCAACACTTCCGACTCCAACCTCATCTCCTCCGCATGGGACTCCTATGCGAACAAGGACAAGGACGGAGCCCTCGTAACCTGGTACGGTTACTCCGATTCCGCCACCACTGTAGGCGGCTTCAACTCCGTCACCAGCGTCAATGGTGGAGGAACCGCAGCAATGTCCTCTACCCTGCTCTCTACCGGTTCCAGTGGAGCTATCGCCTCCTTCATCGTTCGTCTCGTTGAGGGTTCCCCCGCTAACTTCACCAAGACCTTCTCCGATGTCATCGGAAACGATGAGGCCGGAAAGCTCGTCAAGCTCTTCGACGTCGACAACGCAAAAGCCTACATCTTCGAGAACCCCGCGGACTTCTCCGGTCTCAAGAAAGAGCTCAGCGATGACACCGCCATCTACCATGCCGCTGTCGCATACATGCAGAAGAACCTGTCCTCCTCCAAGATCACCGAACTCTACAACGCCGTTTGCAAAGAGTCCGGAAACAAGATCGGTTACGTCGAGGTAGACACCTCCTTCCTGCCCACCTACACCAACTCCTCCAGCTACCTGTCCACTCTCGGATACTTCGGTGACTACAGCATCAACGAGTATGGAATCGTTACCGAGTTCTGCACCTGGAACGCTCTTAGCAACTACTACATGCAGAACTACGGATACGCACCCATCTACTACAGCGATGCCATGTACGAGACCTTCCTCTGGAACGCTCTCATCGGTATCACCCCCGCCGACACCGGCAGCAGCAACTCCCTTGAGCTTATCCAGGCACTCGCTCTCAGCGATGGAACTGTAAAAGCCATCCCCGGTTACGGACTTGAGAACTTCAAGGTCGCATACTGGCATGTCATGTACAACCCCGCATCCGATGCAACCAACTCCTCCGAGGGCTGGGTCGACATGGACGGATTCGAGGCAATCTCCAAGCAGAACGCCGAAGGCGGTATGATCAACTACTTCGCCTCCCTCGTCGTCCTCGAGTACGATGGAACCACCTCCGCACCTGTGACCTCCTACAGCGGTACCGTTATCGACACCGATGGAAAACCCATCAAAGGTATCAAGGTCGTCGCTTACGAGAAGGCTGGATACGACACTTCCGGAGCTACCGGATACGTCCCCAGGAGCACCGTCTACACCGACGCAGAAGGTAAGTTCACCATCTCCGTCACCGCTTCCAACAGCAAGGAAGTCCTCGTGAAATACTTCGCAGGATCCGTTGCACTCCGTGATGGATTCGCAATCGCGACCACCGAGGATCTTTCTAACCTCGATCTCGTCCTGGACAGCAGTTCCTTCGCGGGAACCGTCTTCGTCACCGACGACACCGTGTTCGAGTCCACCTTCGGAACCATCAACCTCGTTGCTACCGGAGTCGCTTCCGGTAACGTCTACAAGGCTAATGTGGAGTCCGATGGATCCTTCACTTTCGGAAAGATGATCCCTGACATCTACTCCGTCGCAGTACAGTCTCAGGACTACTCCGCCCTTACTACCGTCACCGTCGATGTGACCGCAGGCGATGTCACCAACGCCCACATCTCCGCAGCAGGAGCTACCATCACTGTCAGGCTCACTGACATCTACAACAACTCCTCCTTCGTTAACGACAACACCTACATCCAGGTAGTCGAGAGCACCGGTCTTTACAAGGTCACCATAAAGGCAGACACCGTCACCAAGACCGTCAAGGTCCCTGCAACCTCCACCAACCAGACCTATTATGTCTACGTCGATGGAGATTACACTTCTATTAACTACGGAACCGCAAGCGTCAAGTCCGGCGGATCCGCATCCGTGTCCATCTCCGTCGTCGAGAACAACCACAACGACGTCCTCGGTGGAGCACAGTACATGAACCTCGCCCTTACCCTCTCCTCTTCCGAGAACGGTATCAACGCCCCCTTCACCGGCAAGCTCTTCAGCGAGATCGGTGACCTCGCATCCTCTATGCCCTTCACCAAATACTTCCTCTCTTACGAGAACGGAAGCTACAAGGTCAATGGAGATGCAGCATACACCGTCTCCGGTAAGCTCAGCACCGGAAAGGCCGGAACCGTCGCATTCGTAAACGGTGAGAAGCAGTATGTCTTCACCGCTGCAAACGATGGAGCCTACAAGGCGATCATCCCTGCAGGCACCTATGTGCTCTACGCGTTCGACACTACCGGAAAGGTCGCACTTACCTTCGACTACAAGGTATCTGCAGACAAGACCGAGGACATCGTCCTTGAAGAGGGAGCTACCTTCACCGCATCGATGAAGTACCAGAACCGCACCAGTTCCTCCTCGACCCAGGGTCTTGGATACATCGGTGTATCTGCAGTTCTCGACAACAACGGTAAATCCGTCACCCTTTACGGAGCGACCGTCTCCACCAGTTCCACCAGCACCAACGGTATTGCCACCTTCTACGCCCCCAAGGGCTACGATGTGACCCTTACCTCCCTTGTCAAGAGCGATGAGAACTCCGTCTTCGCATTCAAGGAAGCCTTCACCAAGGTGTTCAAGTCCGATGTCGAGAGCAAATCCGTCGTATGGACCATCAATTACACCGCCGCAGACGACAAGAACGCCAGTGTCAACCCCATCGATATCGAGGTATACGCGGGCGATGAGCTTCTTACCGGCACCTACAAGGACGCATTCGTCGCAAGTGCAAGCAGTGCGACCAAATACACCGTGGAAGACGGAAAGATCGTCAACATGATCCCCGGAAGGTACAACGTCACCATCAGTGACGACACCCACTACTTCAACGGAAGTGTCACCGTCTACCCCAACTCTACCAAGGTCACCCTCGACATCGTCGAGATCTTCAAGGTAAGTATCACCAAGGACTCTGCAAACGAACTCGAGTGCATCGCCATCCCCAACGAGAATGGAGATGAGGGAGAGATCGACTACGACTCCGCATCACCCTCTGTCAAAGAGAATGTATACTATCTCCAGACCGGATTCTCCTACTACTTCGTCCTCTCCCCCATCGTGACCACCGAGTCCGATGACAAGGATGACGAGTCCGATGTCTTCGAGTACCACAAGGCCTACTTCAGTCCTGTCGTGTCCGAAGCAACGACCATCGATTTCACCAAAGCAACCATCCGTGACACCGCCGTTATCAGTGGATACCTCGGATCCAAGTGCGAGGGTACCATCATCGCCCAGTTCGAGGGTGCAGAGGTCTATGCGACCGTCGAGGACGGAGAGTACAGCATGGAAGTCTGCGCAGGAGTGTCCATCACCCTTGTTGCAAAGGCAACCAGCACCGTCGGCAACAAGACCTTCGTACAGTCCTTCGCTGACAAGGTCATCAATGCACTCGATGCAAAGGCAAAGGTCACCGTCAACTTCTCCGCAGACGATTCTGAAGAGAAGAACAAGGACTTCGCCATCGTCGATGTAACTTCCGCCAAGTTCAAAGAGGGAGTCGCAGAGATGAAGCTCACTGTCACCAACAACGGTAAGTTCGCAGAGACCTTCAAGGTCACCGGAACCTCCGCACTCATCCTTGACCAGCTTTACGTCGTCAACATCGCTGCTGGCAAGACCGCAACCATCGACATCAAAGGTCACTACAACTCCAACACGATCGGTGAGGGTAACGAGAACCTCTACCTTAACATCGAGACCTTCTCCGGATCCAAGTACGGAAAGGCCATCATGCCTGCAGGTTCGTTCGAAGTAGATGCATCCAAGACTCTCGACATTTCCGTTTCCGGAATGGAGGGAGCATCTGCAGATGCCATCAACGGATATGCCTACAAGTATGCAGTAACCTTCGACAACAAAGCATCCTCCGCCGCCATGGTCACCATCGACGCGATCACTGTCCTTGATAACGGATGGACCGCATACCTCTGTGACTCCACCGGATCCAACATCAAGGCCCTTGGAAGCACTTACACCGTCAACGGACTTGCAAAAGACACTATCTATGTCATGGTCCTCAATGACAACAAAGAGACCAAGAACGTTCCCGACATGTCTTTCACCGTCACACCTGCTGGAGGATGCAACGGAATCAAAGCCGCTGAGGAATCCTCTGTGATCGTGGTCCAGGACAATGTCGCCAAGATCACTCTCAAGGCATACGATATGGACCTTGAGGTCGAGGATGCATCCGTTTCCGGTAACAACACCGACAACGAGAAGAAGGAGGTCTCCATGGCCTTCTGGGCTCTTGCTATCCTGTCTGTTCTCGGTCTCCTGGTCTTCATCTGGGCCGGACTTAAGAGGGGGGTATTCTCACGCAAAAACTGAAATTCGCAATATTCGCCGTATTGGTGATGCTCTTCTCCGGAGCGGCAGCAGTCGTCGCAGACGACTCTGCCGCCTTCTCGGCGACCATCACTGATGATTCCGGATTGGATTACCAGATCGTCGAGCCCAAGGGTTCCTTGACCTACACTCTTACCTACACCGAGGAAGAGGAAGGTCTCAAGAGCTACTCCGCTACCTACAATGCAACCATCAACGCCAGCACTGGAAGTGTCAGCACTTCTTCCGGATCCCTTACTGAGAAGGTCGGAAAGACCCTCACTGTAACTGCTCCTGAGGATACCGGCACCTACAAGCTTACCGTCGTCATCACCGAGAAGTACACTGTAGAGATCCCCGCCACTGACGACAAGGCTGCAGAGACCGTCGAGAAGAGCAGGACCCTTACTGTCGAGGAGATGTTCAAGGTCGTCGAGCCTATCGAGCTTAAAGTCACCGTGAAGAACAACGGACACGTCGACATCATCGACGCAGATGTCAGCTTCTTCGTTGATGGAGTAAAGATCGAAGACAGTAACACAACCTACTCTGTAGCTGTCGGAGAGACCACTGACATCACCTACAAGTACCTCACTGACAAACTCAGTGCAGGATCCCACACCTTCCAGGTCAAGCCCTCCGAGAACGCAAGTGTCGGAGTGCTCGGACTCGATGAGGAGCACACCTTCTACATCGACCAGGGAAGCACTGACTACATGTCCTACATCATGGCGATCATCTTCATCGTCATCCTGATCGGATGTGCATGGGTTCTCCGCAAGCCTGTAAAGAACTACGGAAAGCCCAAGAACAGGCGTTAAACTTCATCAGGGGCTTCGGCCCCTTCAACCTGTCCCCCATTTTTTGGGAGACAGGTGTTTTTAGAATCAACAATCGGTTTTGATACGTGTCATCGTTACAGCGGCGGTAAGGTCCGAACGGGATTTTTCCATGATGCTGCGGGCGATGTCCTGTTTACGTCTTGTGGGTGCTACGACCTCTTTAACGTCCAGGGTGTTCAGGGATTCGTAAAGGGTCTCCATGATGTCGAAAAGACCTCTTGCCTTATCGACGTCCCCTGACATCAATGCTGTCAACATGTCCCTTCTGAGCTCTCCTATGGCGTCTGCAAGGCCTTCTATCCACGACGAGGGGAATACATCAAGGTCCAGGAAGGTAGGGATCTCTTGGCCGTGGAGGGCATAATCGTAGATCACGGTCTCGGCGAACTCCCCCATTGCAGATTCCACATTGGTACTGTACAACACTTTGGGAAAAGCCGATACCGACTCGACCAGAACCGCAAGGTCCCCCGATATCGAGTCTATAAGTTCGGGATCCCTTTGACCGACATGTATTCCATGGATGGCCTTTTTGGTTTTACGGATGATCATACGTGAAAGTTCGAATGCCTTCTCGTATGCTTTTTCTTCTTCCATCAAGGCTTTCTCGGCTAAAGAGACCTGGTCCTGAATATGCATAGATGGGGAATTCACATCAACGATTTATGGAATTCCAAACGAAGTTCGTCTTCGTACAGGTCACGCCTGAGATTTTTGCCGTAAGGGCATTCCGGGGGTTTGGGGAATTCAAGGTCGGGATAGGTGACATCGAGAAGGGTGAGTCCTGTGGATTTGGCAAGACCGAACGTGCAGTCTTTTCCGGCAAGGGCCTGTTTGACATCGTCTATGGAAGACATGCCTTGTCCCACCTGGATAACCGCGGCCATTATCCTGCGGATCTGATGCCAAAGGAAATAGTTGGCCTTGAACTCGGTTATTACCAATCCGTTGTCATGGGTGACCTTGACGTAATCCAATTCCATCACAGTGCTTTTCCCGGTCTCGTTCTTTGCAAAACGTTTGAAGTCATGGTGTCCTTCGAACAGTTTTGCAGCCTGTTCGAATCTTTCCACGTCTATACGGTAGTCTGGGAAACTGTATCTGTAGAACCGTTTGTCGGCGATACGGGGATTGAACGTGTCGGGGATTTCCACTGCGGATCTGAAATAAACCCCTTTGGAGACCGCATTGAAGGCACGTAGGAGAAGGAAAAGGTCCTTGAACTCGGTATAGAACGTTATGACGTTGCCGAGAGCACTGACCCCTGTATCGGTGCGACTGGCGAACTTGAGGTCCACTTTGTCGTCCGGAACATGGTCTACCAATCTCAGTTTTTCCAGAATCTCCCCGGCGACCGTACGAAGCTCCGGGGAAGGTTGGATCTGGGAACCGTTGAATCCGGTCCCCAGGTAAGCTATTTTGACGGCTACGCGCCTCATTGTCCGCGAAGCTGTTTCATGTGGTCAACCCTTTTCTGGATAAGGGCGGCCGTACCGATGTCGTGACGGATGTAGATGGCATCGCATTTGATGTATCCAAGTGCTGCCTCACAGTTCCTCTCGGCATCTTCGAGGGTGTCTCCGGCACCTACGACACCGATGGAACGGGACGTTCCGGTAACGAGGGTACCGTCTTCCTTCTCATCGATGGAACCGTAATATGCGATGGCCCCTGCGTTCTTGATGCCGTCGATGTCCACGGTGATGGTGTGTCCGGATTCGGAACGTACGCCGTATCCTGTGGGGACGATGTATTTGCAGACGGTTGCTTTGTTGGCAAAGGTCACGTCGTTCTTGATCTTTCCACCGCTCATCCATTTGATAACTTCGGAGAAGTCGGAGGTGATGAGGGTCAGAACGTTCATTGCCTCGGGGTCTCCGAACCTGGCGTTGATCTCGATGATCTTGGGCCCGTCTTTGGTGAGCATGAACTGTCCGTACATGGTTCCACGGTAGGGGCATCCTTCCTCTGCAAGGGCTTTGACAATGCTCTCTACGATGGAAAGTGCTTTTGCACGGTCTTCCTCGGTCACGAAGGGCAGAAGGTGGTCTGCATCGCTGTAAGAGCCCATTCCTCCGGTATTAGGTCCTTCATCGCCCTCGTAGGCCCTTTTATGGTCCTGTACGAGAGGCATAGGGATGATCTCGCTTCCGTTGGTGAACACCATCTGGGTGAATTCCTCTCCGACGGCCTTCTCTTCGATGATGACCTTTCCGCCACCTACGTTTCCATCGAAGATCTCGTTGATGTAGTCGATGGCATCATCGATGGTCTTGAGCTGGTCCCCCATGACCTTGACACCTTTTCCACCGGTGAGTCCGACGGGTTTGACCGCAAAATCATAGGGGGCGTTCTTGACGTATTCGATAGCCTCGTCGGCGGTCTCACAGCTCTTGAACCCGAGGTTTCCCTCGATGTTGTGGTTCTGGACAAGGTTCCTCATAAAGGTCTTGGAGGTTTCGATGCGTGCTGCGGCCTGGGTAGGCGAGGCGCATTTGATGCCGATGTTCTCAAGGGCATCGACGACTCCTGCGGACAGGGGGGCCTCGGGACCTACGAACGCATACTCGATCTGGTTCTCGATGGCAAAGTCGCAGATAGTGTCTACATCGCTTTCTCCGCAGTTCAGAATCTTCTTCGCCCTGGCTTTTATACCAGGGTTGGTGTTTTTCATGACTGCATAGATTTCGACGTCGCAACGAGCAAGTGCTTCAATGGCAGCATGCTCCCTGGCGCCGCCTCCGATGGTAAGTATCTTCATATGTACTCGACCTTAGTAAGCCGTGGGTTTATTTTTAGATTGTCTGAACAACGGTGTACTGTTCAGAGGTCCATCGCTTTGATTATCTCGTCCACACCGGTCAGTTTGCGTGCACTGCAGGTGTACATGGACTTCAGTCCACCGGTCAGTTTGGAGTAGTCCCCGATGATGACCTGGGGGTCTACGCCTACAGCATCGGCGATGTCCATCTTGTTGAGGATGGCGAGATCGGAGTGCTGGAAGACCGCGTGGTGTTTCCTGACCATGTCGTCACCTTCGGTGGTGGAGATGACCACGACCCTGTAATCGGTTCCGAGAGGGAAGTCCGCGGGGCACACGAGGTTACCTACGTTCTCCACGAGGATCACATCATAGTTGTCGAGGTCGATTGAGTCAAGGGATTTCCTTACGAGGTTCGCATCGAGATGGCATTCTTTTCCGGTATTGCAGTTAACGGAATCGAGGCCTGCGGCCTTGAATCTCTTGTAGTCGTCATCACCGGTGACATCCCCTGCGATGACGCAGACTTTCTTGCCGTTCTCGGCGAGTTTCTTTCCGATCTCGATGATAAGGGCGGTCTTTCCTGCTCCGATGGAACCCATGAAGTCGACGGATTTGATGCCGTGCTCTTTCATAATGTGGTAGTTCTCATGGGCTTTTCTGCTGTTGGCCCTGAGTACATCGGTTTCCATTCCGGCCTGAATAATGTGCATGTGGCCCTCATAGTGTTACAACTAATAATATACGTATGTAACCTTGGCGTGTGCTTGCTGTACAGTCCAATCATGTGACCATCGTGCTGCACCGATATGTTGTCGGCTTAGGCTTATTATCTGAATACACATACCGCCGACTATTATGAGCTATGCCGATTTCTTAACCAAGAAACTTACGGGCGCATCCGCAACCGAGGGTTGTATGCTTTCCGTAGAGGTCAAAGGCAAATCCTACAAAGGCGTCCTCATGCCCCACCATGAGTTCAGTGCCGAGGACATCCTTATCCTCAAAGTGAAAAGCGGGTATAACATCGGAATCCAGGTAGACCCCGAGTCCACCATATCCGTTCTCGACAGGCCCGTCGAGAGGGTGAGGAACGAGGTCGAGGACGCACCCAAGGAAGGTCTCAAGACCATAGTCCTCATCGGTACCGGAGGTACTATCGCCTCCTACGTGGACTACCGTACCGGAGCAGTCCACCCTGCACTTTCCACTTCCGACATGGTCAACGCCGTGCCTGAGATCAAGGACATCGCCAACCTGAAGGCGAAGGTCCTGTTCTCCATCTTCTCCGAGAACATGACCGTCGAACATTGGCAGAAACTCGCCGAGACGATCGCAGAGGAGATCAACAACGGTGCCGATGCGGTCATCATCCCTCACGGTACCGATACCATGGGTTACACTGCCGCCGCGGTATCCTTCATGCTCGGGGATGTTCCCAAACCCGTCGTCTTCGTAGGTGCACAGAGGTCTTCCGACAGGCCTTCCTCCGATGCAAGTTCCAACCTTATGGCGGCCGCAAGGTTCTGTGTAAACGGCGACAGGGCCGGCGTCTTCGTCATCATGCACGACACTCCCGGAGACGATTCCTTCGCGGTACACTTCGGTACCCGTGTGAGGAAGATGCACACTTCAAGAAGGGATGCGTTCAAGAGCATCAACGTGCCTCCCGTGGCGCACATCGATAAGGACGGAAAGATCGACTTCCTTTGTGAGGGAAGACGTGTCTCCAACGATAAGGCCGTCGCAAACGTCGGAATGTGCTCCGATGTAGTGCTCCTCCAGTTCTATCCTGGAATGGACCCCGAGATCTTCAGGGACGTCATCCTCAAGAGCAAGGGAGTGGTCATTTCCGGTTCCGGTCTAGGACACGTTAACGAGAACATGGTCCCCCTCCTCAAAGAGGCGTGCGATGCAGGCGTTGTCGTGGTCATCACCTCCCAGTGTCTCAACGGAAGGACCAACCTCAACGTCTACAATACCGGAAGGGACATGCTTGCCGCAGGTGTCGTCACCGTCCAGGACATGCTTCCCGAGACCGCATACGCGAAACTCAAATGGGCGTTGGCCAACACAACCTCGGTGGATGCCGCAAAGGAGGTCATGAAGAACCCCCTTGCCGACGAGATGAGCGACAGGAGGCTGCTGTTATGAGCGAAGAGAAATACGAGATGATGTGCGGTATCGAGATCCACCAGCAGCTCGACACCAAGAAATTGTTCTGTAACTGTGACAGCTCCCTTTCCGAGGAAGGTTCCGGTGACATCTACAGAAGGCTCAGGCCTACCACTTCCGAGATGGGAGAGGTCGACCGTGCGGCCCTTGCCCAGTTCCTCAGGGGATACGGATACCGTTACCAGTCCTGCCCTTGCGAGACCTGTCTCGTAGAGCTCGATGAAGAACCTCCCCATGAGGTCAACGCGGATGCCATGGAGACCACCCTCATCTTCAGCGAACTGGTCAATGCGAGCGTTATAGATGAGATCCAGTTCATGAGGAAGATCGTCGTGGACGGTTCCAACACCTCCGGTTTCCAGAGGACCTCCCTCATCGCTGTAGACGGTTCCATCGAAGCCATCGGAAGGAAGATCGGAATCCTCTCCGTCTGTCTCGAAGAGGATGCCTGCCGTAAGATCGACACCACCGACAGCGATATCATCTGGAGGACCGACCGTCTCGGAATCCCTCTTATCGAGGTCGCCACCGCCCCCGATATGAGAACCCCTGAGGAGGTCCTCGAGGTCGCAGCCCGTATCGGTTCCCTTCTCAGGGCCACCAAGAGGGTCAAGAGAGGTATCGGAACCATTCGTGAAGACCTTAACATCTCCATCCCCGAGGGAGCACGTATCGAGATCAAAGGTGTCCAGGAGCTCAGGCTTCTCCCCGATTTCGTCTCCAACGAGGTCAAGAGGCAGAAGATGCTCGTAAGGGTCAGGGACATCCTCAAAGAGAGGGGCGTACAGCCTGTAGCCGTCGAGACCATCGACGTCACCGACCTCTTCAAGACCTGCGAGGCGAAGATCATCGCATCCGCCCTCAAGGCGAACGGAAAGGTCCTTGCGGTCAAACTTCCCGGATTCGCAGGTGTCATGAACGGTGACAACAAGACCCTCAGGCTCGGTTCCGAGATGGCACAGTACGCACGTACCGTCGGTGTGAAGGGAATCTTCCACTCCGATGAACTTCCCAACTACGGTATCGAGCAGGAGTACGTCGACAGTCTCAGGCAGTTCCTTGGAATGACCGGAGAGAACGATGCGTTTGTCATATGTGCGGCATCCGCCAAGAAGGCGAACGACGCCCTCGTCCTTGCCGCCAACCGTGCCAACCAGGCCCTCATCGGTGTTCCCGAAGAGACCAGGGACCCCCTGCCCGATGGAACCACCAAGTACTCCAGGCCTCTTCCCGGAGCCGCAAGGATGTATCCTGAGACCGATGTTCCTCCCACCAGGATAACCGAAGCCCGTCTCAACAGGATCAAGAACAACCTTCCCGAGTTCCCTGAACAGATCGAGGCACGTCTTGTCAAGACCTACGGCATCAACGCACAGCAGGCGAAACAGATCGTCAGGCAGGGCCGTGACGACCTCTTCTGCCAGATCGCCGATGAGTTCGGACTTTCCGCCGTTGCGGCAACCACTTTCCAGAACACCTTCCAGGAGCTGGAACACGAGGGTGTCGACACCGACCTCCTGACCTACGATGACCTGTACAGCGTCTTCGCAGGGCTCAAGGCGAACAAGTTCGCCAAGGAAGCCATTCCTGCGATTCTCAAAGAGATGGTCGGAGGACTCGATCTGGAACAGATCATCAAGAAACTGGGTCTTTCCGCTGTCGATGCAGGAGAGGCCGCCGCCATCATCGAGAAGATCGTCAACGAGCGTGCGGACTTCGTACGTTCCAAGGGTCTCGGAGCCATCGGTCCCCTCATGGGCCCTGTCATGGGTGCCCTCAGGGGTAAGATCGATGGAAAGCAGGCCAACGACCTTCTTTCCGCAGCGATCAAGAAGCTTCTCGGATGAAACCCATTCCCCCTTCGGGGGGTTTATCTTTAGATTTTTATCTCAAGGATCTGGAGTTTTTCAAAGAACAGCGGGAGCTCTCCGAGGACGTTCACTTCCTTGTCTCCGAGCACTTCCTTCAATCTGTCCTGGTCCATCAAAGAGGATACTACGACGACCACCCTTCCTCCGTCCAAAAGGTGTTCGGGAGCATGTGCCAGTAGTTCGGGTAAAGGACCTAAACCGTCGGATCCTCCCGACCATGCTTTGGCCAATTCCCCCTCGTCGTCCACAGGAAGATAAGGTAGATTGAAAAGTATCGTATGGAATTTTTCCGTTATGGACGAGTACACATCGGTGTCCCTGACATCGATGGTCACACCGTTTGATTCGGCGTTTTTCCTCGACAAGGCCACTGCCCTGGGGTTTATGTCTCCGCATATGACCTCGGCACCGTTCAATGCACAGTGGATGGAGACCACTCCTGATCCGCATCCGACTTCCAGAACCTTCTCTCCTTCGAAGATGTTCAGCGATTCGATGAACAGGATGCTGTCTTCCGAAGGGGGGTACACTTCGGGATCTTCGGATATTGTCAGTTCGGGATGGTATTCCATGGTAGGGTACCATCGCAGTTGGCTACAATAAAGTTATGTGGTTGCATCATCATTGTGACTCCATGACCTCGATCGATGTTCTTGTGATCGGAGGGCTTTCCCGTAAAGAGGACGGCTCGGTCGATCCGAAACAGACCTGGTCCACGTCTACGCTCATCCGTACGGAAGACGGACACAACATTGTCGTGGATACAAGTCAGGATTACATGAAGGCAGGCATAAAGACCTCCTTGAAACAGATCGGTAAAGTGTTCCCTGAGGATATCGATATGCTCGTTCTTACTCATATGCATGGGGACCATATCGGTAACAACGGTCTGTTCAAGAACGCCCGCATCTATGTGCATGCGGGGGAGGAGAACATCCCTGATGGGGCGGTCGTGGTCGATAAGGATATGGACATCGCAAAGGGTGTACGTCTCGTAGGAACTCCCGGTCACACCACTGGGTCTATGAGCGTGTTCGTAAAAGCGGACAAAAAGTACGCCATCGTAGGCGATGCCATGCCGTTGCAGGATAACTATCTGAAGATGGTCCCTCCTGCATCCAACTGTGACGAAGAGCTTGCGAAGGATAGTATGAAGAAGATCATCGAATTCGCGGACGTCATCGTCCCTGGACATGATGCTCCTTTCATCACGAAGGTACGCGGTTCGCGTCACTGAATCATAGGATGGGAAACTATGGCACAAAAGAACGACAAATTCAACGATGCGTATAGAACGACCAGTTCTATCGCCCATGATATCGGAAAGGCAACCGGCATCAAAAGCAGTTCCAAAGGTGGAAAACTTCTGGGAGCACTTGCTGTCATTGCGGCAGTTGTGATCGTAATATTCTCGGGATCTTCGTTGGTTTCCGACGATCCCGTCTCCTCTAATGACCCTGTCACTCCGATTACTCCTGTCACTCCGAATGACCCAGTGCCTGATAGTGGTAATTACGAATTCCTTAGTGACTTTGTTACCTACGATGCCACTGTCACCCCTTTCACTTTCCCTGAGAGCAGGGGAATCCCCGTGTATGACGCCATCAAGAACGCCAAGCACAGCATCTCCATATCGATTTATCTCCTCAGTTCCAAGAACGTGCTCGCCCTTCTGAACGAGCGCGTCCTCGACAAAATCGAAGTCAGGGTGCTTGTGGACGGAACTCCTCTCGGGGTAAATACCGAAGATGAGTTCTCTTATCTCCTGATGATGGACAAAAACGGAGCGGACGTCAGGGTCATAAACTACACAGGAGTTCCTCAGAAAGAATGCAGGTACGTCTACAACCATAGCAAGTATATGGTCGTCGACGATGAGACCGTCGTCGTCACCTCTGAGAACTGGACCACAGGCAACATGTCCTCCAACAGTGGAAACCGTGGTTGGGGCGTCGTCGTCGAGAGCAATGAATACGCCGCGTACATGAACTCCATCTTCGAGAAGGACTTCACCACCGAGCACGGCGATGTGAAGGAGATCGAGTACTGCTGGGACGAGCCTTGCAAGGACCCTGTGACCTACACCGAGGTCAAACCCCTGAAAGGTTTCGAGACCAAGACATACGCCGCCACGGTGTCCCCTGTACACTCCCCCGACACCTCCTTCGCGGGAATGAAGGCTTTCATCAACAGTGCGAAGGAGAGGCTCTACATCGAGGAGCTCAGCTTCGGTGCACCCTACAGCAACCTCGAAGGTGACAATCCCGCCAAATGGCTTGCGGACCTCGCTAAAAAGGGCGTGGACGTCAAAGCAGTCCTCGATTGCAAAGAGTCCGATGCGAACCAGAAGGTCGTCGACATGTTCAACAAGGAGACCTCCGTCAAGGCGGCCGCCATCACTGGAGGTACCGGTTTCGGAACCACCCACAACAAGGGGATCATCGCAGACAGCATGAGCTGGGTCGGATCGATCAACATGACCAAGAGCTCCGTCGAGAAGAACCGTGAGGTCTCCGTCATGATCTATTCCGAGGCCATCGCAGAGTACTTCGCCGGTTATTTCAACACCGATTTTGATAAAAACTACAAAGTCTGAAATACGGTCCGCCATGGTTGTTCAGACCATGGTAGGCCGTTCTTCGGCATATGCTTAAAAGCAAGATAGGATACCTAGAACTAAGAGTAGTTGCGGGAAAGGTCCGCAGCAGGTGATATTATGGTAACAGAAACTCCGGAATATATCTACTACGAGTGTTCAGAATGTGACGATGTGACAGAGCACACCATTCTCAGAGGAAAGATGGGCAATGCCAATGTCACCGGTACGTTCCGTTGCACCGGATGTGGTCACGTCTTCACTGGAACGATCAAACTTCCCAAGGAACTTCCTGTAAAAGTGATGCTCAGTACCGGTGATGTTACCGAGACCACTGAGACCGTCCTTATGGAAGATGAGATCGTAGCTGTGGGCGACGAGTTCGATCTCGATGATGGAAGGCACGTCTGTATAACCTTCATCGATGTCGAAGATGGAAGCAGGAGAAAGAAAGTCCCTGCTCCCGAGGTCAAGGCCCTTTGGGTGAAGAACTACGACGTTCTCCAGATCAAGGTCTCCGTAAACGATTACAAGAAGACCTATCCCATGCTTTGTGATGCCGAACCCGATGACGAGTTCACCGTCGGAATGTACATGCATTTCGATATGTGGGACTGTGTCATCCACGCCATCAAGACCAAGGACAAGCTCATGAGAAGAGGTACCACCGAGGCAAGGAACATAGTTCGTGTCTATGCCAAGATCAGGCACAGGGACGGTTCCGATTCCATCGGTGACGACGGTCAGGACTTCGACGAGGATTTCGAGTTCGCCGACGATGCTGTAATGGACTTCGACGACTGAGTTCGATAAAACATCAAATGACGGGCAGTCAGGAATCAACGGCTGTCCGTCATGATTTTACTTTAGGGTTTTTGAGGAAGGATGTAATCCAATACATCCGCGATATTCTCCGATACCACCGTGTGGTTTGCGGCTTCCGATGTATACGGGTCCGTGGGGTTCATCGCAATAGAAAGTCCTGATGTCTGGAACATCGAGATGTCGGTGAAGGAGTTCCCGATGGACACTGTGCGTTCGGGGGTTGTGTCGTATTTTTTTATGAACTCTTTCACAGTAAGCCCTTTGTTGGAAAGATCTACATTGCGGATGCCTTCACCGGTAAGGACACCGTTTCCGTCGGTCTCCACATGGTCTGCGATGACCTCGTCGAATCCGAACTCGTTCATGAGCATCTTGGCGGCGATCTCCAATCCTCCGCTGATTATGACGCAGGTCATTCCATTGTCTTTCAGTGTGGCGACTGTTTCCTGGATTCCCTCGATAAGGGGGATGTCATGGAACATCTTGATCAGGTCGGTTTCGGATATGTCCTGTTTTGCGCCTTTCCATCCCGCGATGTCACGACGCATGAACTCGGGTTCGTCGATCTCCTGGTTTATGAACGCCTGATAGTTCGCCTCGTTGTCTACTCCGAGACAGTCGTGGACCCATTTCCAAGTGCTTCTGACTCTGGTCAATGTACCGTCCATATCGAAACAGACAAGGTCGTAGTCTCTGCCCATGGGTACCATATTGCGGTCGGTGATAAATCAATCATCCCTTGGAACGCAGGGACAGGATGTCGAAGGTGGTTTCCGTCGATTCCAAGGTCTTACGGTTGAAAACCAACGTCTTTCCGGAATCGTATCTGACCACGATGACCTCCGGGACGGAAGGGTGCACAACGGCCTGGTATCTTCCGAATTCCTTGTTCTCGAACATCCCTGCATATCTTTCATCGTTACGTGCACCTGTCACAAGTATTCCGAGATCTATCGAACGTCTCAGTTCCAGTGACTCGACATCGGAATATTTCGGACTCGCATTTACGAACCCTACTCTGACCGAGAACCTGTCTCCGTCAAAGGTCACATCCTGTCTTTTCAGTTCCGTTGTTCTTTTCTTCACATGGAGACGTCCGTTCCAAGGTTCATAAGGGCGGTACCGTACATGTATGACTGACCGTCCCCGTGAGGTTTAAACGTATATCTGCATACTAGGGCGATGCTTACTATCATCGGCACCGGACACGTCTTCAATATCGGGGACCCTATTCTGTTCATTACCAAACAGTGCTGGCCCCAGGCCGTATGTGTTGAACTCGATGACATGAGGTACCATGCTTTGGTGGGTGATAGGGAAGCTTTGAGAAAGGACATGATCGCACACGGTATCGATCCGGACGCCAGTCAGGAGGAACGTATGAAGAACGCTCCCAAGGTGTACCGTCAGAGTGCGAAATACCAGGAAAAGATATCCTCTAAGAACAAAGTGTCCGCGGCATCGGACATGGCGGCCGCCATTGCAGGTGGAAAGTCCGTGGATGCCGAGATCTTCTGTATCGACATCGACGCACAGGACGCCATGCAGCGTATGTGGGACGAGATGTCGTTCTCCGAACGTACCCGTTACAAGATGTCCGGTATCTCGGACAATCTGTTCGGAAAGAGGAAAGTGGACAAGACCCAGTCCAAGTACTATTCCGATAGAGAGGCCCAGGTGGAGGAAATGCGTCGCAAGTATCCCACCTTGGTGAAGATCCTCATCGATGAAAGGAACACGCATATGGCGGAGCGTATTGTGGAAACCGCAAGGAAATACGAACGTGTCGTCGCCGTCATAGGGGACGCCCATGTGGACGGTGTTCTGAAACTGCTTCCGTCCGACATCTCCGTTAGGACCGTCAGACTCGAAGAGCTTGTAGACCCTGTGAAGGTCAAAGAGCTTAAAACCAAATTCTGGGAGACCGGTGAAGAATGAAAGTAACGTTATTGGCCCATACTCCTGATGCAGACCGCATCTGTGCCGCGGCTGCAAGGTCATGCTATTCAGACAAACCATCCTCCACTTTGGTGGAGACCATGAAGAACCCTGCCAAGATGCTTGCGAACGTCGTGTCCATGGGACATCATTCCGTTATCGAGCATGCGACATTCACCTTCTGCATTGAAGGTGTATCCCGTTCCCTCACCCATCAGCTTGTGAGGCACAGGATCGCTTCTTTTTCCCAACAGTCTCAGAGGTATGTTTCTTTGCAGGAAGCTACCTATGTGGTCCCTGATTCGGTCATGGAGGTAGAAGGCGCCGAAGAGATCTATAGGAACGCCATGGACGCCGCCTGGAAGGCGTACAACGACCTTGAGGCCCTCGGTATCCTCGCAGAGGATGCAAGATATGTCCTTCCCAACGGATGCACCACCAACATCACCGTTACGATGAATGCCCGTGAGCTCATGCATATGTTCTCCCTCAGGTGCTGCAACCGTGCACAGTGGGAGATCAGGCAGATGGCGGACGAGATGCTCAGGCTCTGCAAGGAAGCATGTCCCGTGATTTTCGCCTATGGGGGCCCTGCATGCGTCAGAGGGCCCTGTCCTGAGGGTGAAAAATGCTGTGGAAACCCCCGTAAGGATCTGATCACGCCTGAAAGCGAATGACAGATTTATATAGTGAGTCCCCATCCTCGATTCACTCGGTGAAAGATATGGGAAGAATAAGACCCACCTACATCAAGAGAGTATCCATCGAACTCATCAACAAGTATCCTCAGGCTTTCAACAAGGACTTCAACAACAACAAAGAAATGGTTGCTGCCCTTACTGATGTCCAGACTGTCCCCATGAGGAACAAGATCGCAGGATACATCACTCGCTACCTTTCTCACCCTGAGGCTTAAAGGTAGAAACCCTTTCCCCATCCGAAAGGATAGGATTCCGCATTAAAACACAAACACAAGGACGTATGGGGTAGCTTGGATATCCTGGGAGCTTGCGGAGCTTTTGACTTGGGTTCGAATCCCAGTACGTCCGCCATACTTTTTTATTATTCTTCAACTGAATTTCGTTGTTGTCTGTCGGACTCCGTTATGTTTAAAAATGTCCACAGGCCTGTTTTACCATGACCTGTGTGAAAGGGTTTGGGAAAAGATCATTCGGAAACGGGTTCCGAAAAGGTCTTTTCTGTTTTTTCATCGTCCTCAGAATCAGGTTCGGGCCAGACCTTCCTGACGACCTCCAACGATCCGGGGGGGATGATCCTGGAGATCTCCTCCTCGGGGACCTCGAACATCTTTGCGATCTCTCCGGAGATCCTCATGTTCTTTTCTTTGGACGGGCGGATGATAATGTATTTCTCGCATCCTTTCTCGATGACGGTCGTGGGTGCGCACATGATCTTCCTTTCGTTCTGATAGGTTATCTCACCGATACCCATCTCTACGGGGAGATGGTGTTCGTAATTCCTTTTTCCACGGATGATGAACGCACCTTTTGGAACGAATTCTCCGGCATTGGGGGTTTTACTGACCTGATCGGGGTAGACCCAGAACGCCCCTCCCTCAGAGGATCCGGCCATCCAGGCCTTGGACTGAGACAGTGCGAACCAACAGGCCTCTCTGTATTCTTCGGGAGTGGCCTTCAATCCGTCTTTGAGGATGACGGAAGGTGCACCGTGTATGTCCGCGTGGGCGTAGATGTCGTTGTCTTCCTTCATGTGTTTCTTGACGATACTGTCGTTGGAACGTGTGTCCCTTCCGGCTATGACAAGTTTACCTTGGGATGTTATGAACCATTTGTATACCTCGAACCAGAACTTCTTGGTGGGTTTGGCCTTGGTCAGTTCATGCATCTTCATTTTCTCGAAACCTTTCTGTCTCTTCTCGAGTTCGGCAAGACTATCTTTCAGTGCTTTTTCGGCATTGTCTGCTTTTTCGGATTCCTTCTTCCCCTTCGCATAGAGGTCCGATGCGTTCGCATCTATTCCCTTGGTGTAATCGAGTGCCACGGAGAGGTATCCTATCTTCATCGCCACCTCGTTCTTCGAGGGTTCGATGTAGTCTACATAGGGTATCTTGAGTGCCCCTTCAGTGAGCTTCTCCCATGAGAGCTTTTTACTCTGTTCGTCAAGGACCGCAAGGAGCTCGGTGACCTTCTGGTATTCGGTGTACAGGGAGTCCGCCTGGGCTTTCAGCATTTCAGACCTCTGCCTGTACTGTTCTACCGTTTCCTGTTGTTTCGAGACCCTTTTCTTGAGTTTTTCGATCTCGGGGTCCACGAATTCTTTGATGCTTTCTTTCTCGAGTTTTTCAAGATATTTCGAGATCGCTTCCGAGATGGTCGTGGTCCTCTCGATCTCACAATCATCGTGGATGGTGAGATTCACAGGTGCCAGATCCACGATCTCTCCGTCTTTGCGGAACAGGGTGGGTTCCGAACCTTTGGAGATCTGTTCGGCGATACTTTTCATGGCCTTGTACATCTCCGAAATGGCAATGTCCGTCACTTCGGTCGCAGGTACGGATTTTTCACACCCTGCACGTTTACAGACCTCTTCTGCATATTGTCCTCCGAGATTGTTGACCGTAGCAAGGGTCCTTACAGTATCCGATTCGGAGGTTCTGAAAACCGTCTTGAACTCCTCTTCCGTGCTGGTGAGAGGGTCGAACCTGGGTTTCGGCATGATATAGTCTTCACCGGGACGTGTGGTCCTGTCACGGAAGTTTTTCTGTACCAGGCAGTTGACGATCTTTCCGTCTTTGACCACAAGTACGTTTCCTCCTCCGAACATTTCGAAGATGATCTTGTAATCCCCATCGGATTTGAATGCCTCGAGTATAACCATACGGTCGAATCCGGCCTGGTACGCTTTACCTACACGTGCATTATCCAGATATTTTCTCAGAAATGTAGCGAACGAAGTGGGTGTGGTCGGGATATCAGGGTGGACCTGGGGAATATACAGCCATTTTCTATCTTTGAAGTAAAGATCCACTTTTCCGTTTTTGGTGTTAATGCGGAAGAGCACGTTTCCCGCACCCCACTGGTAGATCTTGTCCAGATGAGCGCCTTCGAATTCCGCCAGTTCTGTTATGAGGGAGCTTACGTCAAACGAGCTCATTTCCTTCTTCATGTTTTTTTGAGTATCCTAGGCGGTTATAAATCTGTTCAGATAAGGTTGGTTCAACGTGGTCTCTATCTTGGTTGTATATTTTCACCGAATTCTGTGTATTTCAATTAATCCAATAGTAATATATTGTAATATCAACAAATAAGATTTTATACTATGTCTATATACTTCAGTTTACTGCCGCGGTGGCTAAGGGGTATAGCGACGCCTTGGTAAGGCGTAGGCCGAGGGTTCAATTCCCTCCCGTGGCTCCATTCTTCTCTTATTTTGCTTTCGTTCTTTCAACGTTCCATTGTTCTGTTTTATCTGTCTGGTTTTCGCAATGAGGGTTTTTCCACCACGGTTGTTGTGAAATCGCACGTTAATCTGTGGGAAAAGTCGATCGGTCCGTTGTAAAAAATCCAGGGCACAGACCGTTTTCTGTTGCCTGTACCCTTGAAGTAGGTTTATTCCTGGTCCATTCTGTAGAATACGAATCCAGACCAGATCTTGGGATAGAAGAAGGTGGTTTTCTTAGGCATCTTCTTTCCTTTTCCTGCGAGTTCCCAGATCGTCTCGAGTTTGGGAGCGTTCAGGATGATCGCTGCATCGTGTTTCTTTTCAGCAATGGTCTTTTTCACAGACTCATAATCCGCATCGTAGGTGATCTTGGATTTTCCCTCATCGGATTTGTATACGCCGTAGAGGACGTTTTCCTGTGCGGAATACGTATCGATGGCCATCATGGCATTATCGATGCCATCTGGATTGTCCAGAAGAAGGCATTTGCCGGATCTGAAGACCATTCCGAAAAGATGGTCTTTCAACTGGGCCTCCATATCTTCCAGAGTGACCTCCTGTACTTTCATTTTCTTGGAGATCTTCTTTACGGCGGAGGTCTCTCCGATGTCCTCGGCATCGATGTACCTGTGGGTCGGGCGGACGATGAGCCCGCTGTCCTCCGAGGAGATGAGGGTGCAGAGGACGTACTGTTTGGCCTCGCAGTCGGGATTCTCTTTCGCATATTCGAGAGCGGTTTCGTATCTGTGGTGACCGTCTGCTATGAGCACGTTCTGATCCTTCAGTTTCTCGGTTATGGCCGCACATGTGGCCTCATCGTAGATCCTGTAGAATCTGTGCTCCACGCCGTTCTCTTCTTCCACCCTGTATATGAGCCTAGCTTCCGCCTCTACTTTTCTGCTGAGTTCCGCCCCCAGTCCGGGATAGATGCCCATGATAGATTCGAAATGGGTCTCGGCATCTCTGAGGAGGTTCAGTCTGTCGGATTTCACTTTGGCGAAGGTCTGTTCGTGAGGGATGATGTGGCCTTCCGAATATTCCTCGGTTTTGAGGATACCTACTATGCCTCTTCTGCAACAGTTCTTTCCGTTATCAACGAAATTCTGTTCATAGAAGTAGAACGAAGGGGTGTCCTGTTTGAGGTATTTATCGGCGATCATTTCCTCCATGAGTTTCTTCGAATCCGTGTACCTCTTGTCCTTATCGGGGGACATGGTGAGGTGTGTGACGTTATGGGGATCGACCTGGAGTTTTTTGAGAAGTTCATCGTCGATCACGTCATAGGGTGGGGATACACGGCTTGTAATGGTCTCTCCGATGGCCAGTGCGGGCCTGAGACCTTTGAAAGGAAGAAAAGTCACCATTGATATTACCGAAAAGTGCGATAGGGGTGTTTCCTATATCTAAGTTGAGAAACACCCCTTGGAGTAAAGGGATTTCAACAGATCCTGGGAACAGGGTCTCCGGACGGAGGTTCAAGGATCCTCTTTCCACCGACCTCGGTCTTGAGGACCACGCGTGCGGGACCGTCGACCGCCCTTCCGATGATGGCGGCATCTTTTCCTTCGGGAGTGGCTTTGATGGCTTTGAGGACCTCTTCTGCCATTTCGGGGACTACTGAGAAGACGCATTTACCTTCGTTTCCGATGTTGAGAGGTTCGATACCAAGGAGTTCGCAGGCGTTTTCCACGCCGTCCCTGATGGGAATATTTGCTTCATCGATGTCGAGCTGGCATTTGGATTTGGAAGCCCATTCGTTGAGGGTGTTTGCAAGTCCTCCCCTGGTGGGATCCTTCATTGCAACGACTCCTCCGACCCTCAGGGCTTTCTCGATCATCTTGTTGAGGGGCTGTACATCGCTCTGTACGTTGCTCTCGAACCCGTATCCTTCACGGAAGGAGAGAAGGGCGACACCGTGGTCTCCCATGTATCCGGAGACGATGATAACATCTCCGGGGCGGGTGTTACCGTCCGCACACCATCTGCTCGCCACAGGACGGTACGAGTTGGCGACCTGCATATCATGGTCAAGGTAGTCAGGTCTCTTTCCGATCGCCGCGGTGGTGATGACCATCTTGTCGAGTTCACCTGCACCCATGACCTTTGTGTCACCGGTGACGATAGGTACGCCTGCGTATTCGGCGGTTTTACCCATGCTTTCCATAACTTTGTCCACTGTTTCGGAGTCGAGTCCCTCTTCAAGGACAACGGAACTTGCGATTCCGATAGGTTTCGCACCCATTACGGAGATGTCGTTGACGGTTCCGGAAACGGCGATCTTTCCGATGTCTCCTCCGGGGAAGAAAAGGGGATTGACGGTATGTCCGTCGATAGTGAAGACGACATCGTCCACAACAGCGGAGTCGTCCAATGAATCAAGAGGGATCTCAGCGGTCATTTTAGGGAAATGGCTGGTAATATGTTTGGAGATGAACTCCTGCATGAGCTCTCCTCCTGCTCCATCATTCATGACTACTTTTGACATTGCGTGGTTATTCACAAGGTCTGATTAAAGGGTATGGCTAGGCCACAAAACCATATTGATGCCCATTTGGTTGTTTTGTTCGATATAATTCGGGGTTCAGCCTAAAAATTAATAGTGTATTGCAATGGGGATGTAGGACCTATGGGGTAGCATGGATTATTCTCTCAGCCTTCGGAGCTGAGGTCCCGGGTTCAAATCCCGGTAGGTCCGCCTGTTCCGAACAATCGTTTATCGATTACAATAGGGTTCGTTGACTTATCGAAAATTAGCTTATTACGATTATTACAGTCCATTCTGGGTTTTGGATTATCTGCCACATTGGGTTTCCAAAACATCAAATACATTTGGAATGGTAATCCAAGAACCATGGACATGAAGGTGTTGGTCTTGGCCATCATTGCGATCGCAGGTATAGGGCTAGGGATCACGTTCGTGTGGACTGGTTCTTCACAACAGGGAGTAGATATCACTGTGTCTTGTGACGAGGGTGTGGATCATGTGACGGGATCCGGGATTCACTGTAAAGATGAGTTCGTGGATCTGTATGCCGAGATCAAGGAGGGATATGCATTCCTGGGATGGTACGACAAGGATGGGAAACTTCTCTCGGATAAGAAGGAATACAAGGTCTTTACACAAAGATCAACCGAACTTGTCGTAAAGACCATGGCGGGATATGAAGTGACCGTTTACACCATGGCGGGAATAGATACCGTGGTCGGGGCAGGAGCACATGGATTTTCCGAGGCCGTTACGTTGGAAGCCACGGTGAAAAACGGATACACCTTTGCCGGATGGTACGGTCTCGATGGGAAGCTCTTGAACGAGGGGCCCTGTTACACCTATGACAAATGTGCCGACATCATCCTGGTGGCGAAAACCAATGAGGTAGATGTTGGTAAAGGCGGTATTCATTATATCTGGGAGGATGCGGATGTATGGATCGTCACCGATTGGTATACGGGAGATTATGTGTTTTCCAAGACTAATTCCACTTTTTCGATGCAGATCTTGTTCCTGGAATCTACAAGATAGAGGTATACGGACCAGGCATGAAGTATTTAGGATCGGATAGACAGTGTGTCGGTGGAAAGACGGTAAAGGAATTTTCTTGGACTTCCAATATGAATACCTACGATGAATCATGGGTTGTGGACTATAACTATTACTTTATGCATACTCCGTTAGACTGTCTTCGTGTGCCTTTAACGGCCCATAAGCGTATAACGTTTGTTAACGACATGGCGTATACTGTAAAATCGTGGGCAAAGAACCTCATGGATCTGTCACGGGGCATGACTCCCCTGCAAAGGGCCAATTTCGTTTTGGACTTCGTTCAACAATGCATAGTCTATGAATCAGATGAGGATTATTGTGGAGGGGCGGAGTATTGGAAATCTCCTTGCGAGACTTTGTTCGAGGGTCGGGGGGATTCAGAGGATTCGGCAATTCTGTATTGCTCACTGATGAAATGTATGGGTTATGATGTTGCTTTATTGTCGTTCGTCGGGGAGGAATATGTGAATTCCGGAGATATGATGGCCTCTGTGGCTCTACAAAATATTTCCGAGGGGACATATTATACGATTGGCAGTAAAAACTACCTCTGTTGCGATACTGTCAATGATTCCTGTAAAGTAGGTGACAGTCTCGAATACCACAGTAATGTCCATATTCTGATTTTAAAC
>JAKSHW010000010.1 GCA_024399195.1 archaeon
CCTTCCTGGGTGGGCTTGACGTAGTAAGGGGAAATGGAAAGGATCCCGTCCGCACCGAGGTCTATCGCATTTTTGGTGAGGTCGATAGCCTCTGCGGTGCAGTTGCTTCCAGCTCCTGCGACGACCTTTGCCTTCTTGGCCTGGTCGATCACGATGCTGATGACCTTAAGGTGTTCCTCGGTGTTGAGGCAGGCCGCTTCTCCGGTGGATCCGCAGGGAAGGAGCATATCGACTCCGTTCTCCTCCTGGAAGTCCACCAGTCTCCTGAGGGCCTCTTCATCTATGCTTCCGTCTTTCTTGAACGGTGTGACGAGTGCTGTACCGGTTCCGTTGAACATGATTAATTCTCTCCGAAATGTTCCTTCAGGATCAGACGGGTCCTGGTGCTGAGGACGTTGTCATACCTGCGTACTCTTTCTATGATCTCGTTGAGCCTCTGTGACGACTCGACATCCGCGATGGCGATGATGTCCTGGTCGCCGGTGACCTCGAAGACCTCTGTGACCCCTTCGTATGTCGACAGTTCCTTGGCGATGGCCTCGGTGTCGGTATTGACGTCGATCTTCACTTCCACAAGCGCTTTGACGTTTTTGGAACTGGTCTTGATGGTGAATCCGCGGATGACGCCGTCTTCGGTCATCTTGTGGACCCTACTGCGTATGGTTCCCTCGGATACCTTGAGTGTCTCCGCTATCTCCACGTAAGGGCATCTGGAGTCTTTTTTCATTATTTCCAGGATCTGTTTGTCAAGGTTGTCTATCATGGGGTTACCTCTACGCCGGGCTAATAGGCGGTGTAACTCTCTTTTGTATATATAATGAATGAAAGGAGTACGATATGCGTACTCCAATCATTGAAAATAATTGGAAATTGGGAAGAAGTTTACGATTTCCGTAGGAGAAACATCGTTTTTCGAAGTATCTCAGTGGAACTGGTCGATACTGTCCTCGGCAACGTGCAAGACTATCTGGTTGTAGTCGATGATGACGTTGTTATCGTTGAACTTGTTGTACATCGCACCCCTGAGCTCTCCTCCGATGGAACCGCTGTCGTTGAAGCTGTCCACGTATACGGAAAGCCTGAGTTCGATGTTGGAATCCTGGAAGTCGGTGACCCTGGTGGAGGGTTCGTAGGGGTGGTCCTTTATGACACGGGGGTTCTCGATGGCGGCCTGGAGCATGAGGTTCCTGGCGAAATCCAGGTCGGTACCGTAGGCGACGGTCATAAAGACGTGAATCTTGCTGATCTTTGTATCCCTGGTGATGTTCTTGACCATGGAGCTGGTGAGGGTGCTGTTGGGGACGATGGTGATGTCGGTGTTGTCCCAGTTCTCGAGCTCGGTGTTCATGACGTTGACCTTTCTGACCTTGTAGACGGTGGAATCGCCTCCGATCTTGAGATAGTCCCCTTTCTTGAAGGGGCGGGTGGAAAGGAGCACCAATCCGCTGAAGAACTGTGAAAGGACGCTCTGTGCACCGAGGGTGATACCCAAGGAGACGATACCTGCACCGGTGATGATGGCACCGAGGTCGAATCCGAGCTTGTTCATGATCATCATCACCGCGATGACGGAGATGAGGATCTTTCCGAGATAGCGGAACAAGGGGCGTGCACTGTCGATGCTGGAAGTTTCCTCTCCGGTGATCTCGAAATGTTTCTTGTTGCTGCTCTTGATTATTATGTCGACGACGATGAGGAACATCTTCCAGATGATGATCGCACCCATGGCGATGTAGCATATGTGGAACAGTATCGCCACGGTGTCCACGAACTCCTCGTTGATGCCGTACACCAGCATGGCGTTCATGAGGGCGTACAGCACGATGGCCACGTTGCACATCTCGAGAAGCAGTCCTTTCATCTTCTTGTAATCGTCTTCGCTGCCGTTCCTGGTGGCCACCTTGGAGATGGTGGGGATGAAGATCCTTGCAATGCAGTACAGGATGGCGAACATCAGTGCGAACGACACTGCGGCGGTGACGATGGGATTTTCGAACACCCCTCCGAGGGTGTTGGGGATTATTCCTAGGAATTTGTTGTATTTGTCCCCTGAGGAGAGGTCCGAGGTGACATGGATCTTCTGGACGATGTGGTCCACGGTCTCGTCTCCTCCCGTGGTGTTGACGTGTTTGAACGCTATGTCCACATCGTAGTCGCCTGCACTGGCATATTTTCCGGCATTGATCGTCACGGTCACGGTGGCAGGTATCGCGTTATGGGCCCCGATGGAGAATTCGGACTGGTTGGCCGCGGCACTGATATCCTTGCCATTGACGACGGTGCAGGTGATGCTCATGATCCTGGTATCATCGTAGTTGTTCGATACATAGATGCTTGTGGAACTGGATCCGTTGGCTTCCACTTCCAGAATGTCCGTGAATTTGACATAGCTGATGGAGGAAGGTCCCGCATCGGAGTCGTCGCTGACGAAAACCGCGGAGAAGCTCAAGGCCAACATACCCAGAACCATGAACGACATCAATTTCGACATGGTTTCTGTTTTAAGCATAGCCCCAAAAATTTGCGTTCCATTGATATAGTTATCTGTCGCACTCCGAGGTGTTACTACTAACTGTACTGTCCTGTCTTTAAATCCTGTACACGGGGTGGACTCGACATGGGCCCATCGGATGCAATACAGCTGATCTCCGTCCTGTTCGTTACGGCGGTCTTGTCGATCTCGTCGTATATGGACATACGGTACAGGACGGTCCCCGATAGACATTGGTTGGCTGTAGGCACCGTGGGCCCTGTCGGAAGTTTCCTGTACCGTGCGTTGGAGGACGGGATAGGGTTCGACGATGTGGTCGTGTTGGCGTCATGCGTCCTCATGACCGTCTTCATTCTGACGGATAACGGTCCGACGGTCGTCTGCGGGGCGGTGGCAGGAATATCCGCTTTTGCAGTACTGGCACATGGTTGCGACCCTTATACCTTCGCAGGTGCGCTGTCCGTTATTTTCGGTTTTCTGTATATGGTGCTGTATTACTTCGGGATCGTACGCGGAGGTGCCGATGCCAAACTGCTGATCACGGTGGGGATGTCGTTCCCGGCTTACGTCGGGCTTCTCCATACCGCTTCCAAGGGGATTCTAGAGGTATTGTTCGTCCCTTCGCTCTCGATGTTGTACACCGGTGCCATCGTGGCGGTCCTGTACTGCGTGACGTTCTTCCTTTGGATAAACCGTGGAAAGAAAGGACTGGGTCTTCGCAGACTGGTGTCGGGATCGCTTCCTTTGGAGAAGGCCGAGAGATCGTTCGTCTGGGCGACGGTCGATATCATGAACGGGGTGTTGGTGCCTATACGCAGATACGAAGACGACCAGGGGGAGCTGTATCGGCGTTTGAAAGCATATCGTGTAGAGGACGTTCCGGTGACCCCCATGGTCCCGTTCATCCTTCCGTTGACGATAGCGTTCATCATAAACGTGACCGTGGGGGATCCATTGTCACTACTGGATCATTGGCTGTCATCGGGTATAGGCTGATCCATGACGATCTCCATCCGATGTCCGCATGCGGAACATCTTCCGTCGGAAAGCCCTGTGACGTATACCCGGTAACCGGTCCTCTCTATGACCGTGGCGTTGCACTCGGGGCAATGTGTGTCCGCCGTGTCTTTCCCGATGATGTTCCCTACATAGGTGTACTTCAGACCGTTTCCTTCAGCGATGGTCTTGGCCCTGAGGAGAGTGTCTATCGGGGTCATCGGGACCGTCATCATGTTGTAGTCGGGATGGAATCTCGTGAAGTGTACTGGGACATACGGGGAGAGTTCGTCCCTTACCCATTCCGTGAACTCGGAGATCTCGCCGTCGCTGTCGTTGTATCCCGGTATGACCAGATAGGTGAGCTCCAGGTGGGCGTTGGAACGGAACACCGTGATGCAGGATTCCTTGACTGATTCGAGGTCCCCTCCGCACAGTCTGCGGTAGAACGCGTTGTTGAACGCCTTGACGTCGATGTTGAACGCATCCACATGTCCACAGAGTTCTTCCAACGGTTCTTTGGAGATCATTCCGTTCGTGACGATCACGATCTTCAGTTCTGGGTCTTCTTTCTTGACATCGAGGATGTACTCGAACCATATCGCAGGTTCGTTGTACGTGAACGCGATCTTGTCATAACCCTGCTGTCTGCATAACGCCGCGAGGTCGGCGGCCGATTTGAACGTGGTCCTCTTCTTACCTATGGCAGACATCGATATGGAATAGTTCTGACAGTATTCGCAGTGGAGGTTGCAACCTATCCCCCCTACGGAGAACACGCTGCTTCCGGGGTGGAAGTGGTACAGCGGTTTCTTCTCTATCGGATCCACCGCCAGGGAGGAGATCCTTCCGTAGTTGTATGCCACCAACTGCCCGTCCAGATTCTTACGGGAGTTGCAGATCCCGAAGGAATCCGGTTCCAGTCTGCAACGGTGCGGACACAGTTCGCATACGACGACGTCGTTCTCGGAGCGGAAATGGCTTGCCCTGTGGTTGGGGTTAATAAACGCCATCCCCGACCTCCGTCTTTTCGTTCCCGTCCGACAGGTAGGGGGTATCTCCTTCGGTGACGACCCCGATTATGGAGAACGGTACCTCCAGGTCGTACAGTTTCTTGATGTCGTTGCGGTCGAAGGTGAACATTAGCTCGTAGTCCCCTCCCCATTCCATGACCGTGTGCTTCACATCCTTCCCACACTGTTCCAGTACCTTACGTGTATCATCTTCCACAGGCAGGAACTCCCACTCCACCTCCATGCCGACATGGGATGCGGCGCATACGGCATGCATGGCGTTCGCAAGGCCGTCGGAGAGGTCCATGCATGAATGCACCACTCCGCTTTTGGAGAGGTTCATACCGTCTTCCACACGGGGGACAGGGACCATGAGGGCGAATATCTGGTCGTCCGCCTCGATCCCGTTCTCGATCGCGTAGAACCCTGCGGCCGCGTTTCCCAATGTGCCAGTGACCGCTACGATGTCACCTACCTTGGCTCCTGAGCGCGTCAGAGGGGACCTTCCGTCCATGGTGCCGAACGCAGTACCTGCAACGGACATGGAACCGAACTTGGTGTCGCCGCCTACGATGTCCGTGCCGCAGAGTTCGCAGCACTGGTCTATGCCGCTCACGATATCGTACAGCTGTGATTCGTCGGTATCTTCCGGAAGTGTGATCGCGGAGACGAAACCCAAAGGCCTCGCACCCATGCTAGCTATATCGCTGAAACTGACCGCGGCCGCAGACCATCCGAACTGTTCGTAGGTCATGCCTTCGGGGAAATGCCTCTCTTTGGTAAGGACATCGGTGGAGATGACGATGCTTCCGTCGGATCCGCCTTTGATGACCGCGGCATCGTCGCCAGGGCCGATCCTTGTTGTTTTCGAACGGGGCTTCAGAAATCCTCTGATGTTTTCAACAAGTGCCCTTTCTCCGACCTCTTTCAGCGTAGCCATGATAGGTGGTGTTATGGGGTTCGTTTAGAATTACGTTTGGGTAGTTCTAATGTAGAGGATGTTGTCGATATCGTTGTAGATGGTCGTAAAAGGAACAGGCTACCTGTGTTTTATTATACTGTTTATGGATAAGGCGGAACGATAATCATGATTGTGGACGTAAGGTACGGGAAAGACGGGGTCCAGAAAGTGGACATTCCCGAAAAGAACTACATCGGTACATACTATCCTAAAGACGTCGTCTGCGAGGATGCGGACAAAGTGATCAACGAATCCCTCGACCACCCTATCGGTTACGACTCCCTCGAGAGTTTCCTCGAGGGTGGAAAGGATATCGTCTTCATCGTCAACGATGGTACCAGACCCACCCCTACCGCAAAAGTCCTCGATGCCCTCGAGTCCAGGATGGACCTCAGGTCTGCAAGGTACCTCATCGCCACCGGAACCCACAGGGCCCCCACCGAGGAAGAGTACGTCAACATGTTCGGAAAACACCTTGAGAACCTCAGGGACAGGATCGTCGTCCACGATTCCAAGGTCTCCGAATGTGTGAACCTCGGTACCTCCAAGAACGGAACCCCCATGGAGGTCAACAAGATCGCCGTGGATGCCGACCGTCTCGTCGTCATCACCAGTGTCGAACCCCACTACTTCGCTGGTTGGACCGGTGGAAGGAAATCCTTCCTTCCCGGAGTCGCATCTTACAGGACCGTCGAGGCTAACCACAAGATGGCCCTCGGAATGGAGGCACAGGCTCTCAAGCTTTCCGGAAACCCTGTCCACGACGACATGATGGACGCCCTCGAGGTCGTCAAGGGAAAGATGATCTTCTCCGTACAGATCGTCATGGACCGTCACCACAACATCTACAAATCGTCCACCGGTGACCTCAATCCCGCTTTCGACCAGGCCGTCAAATGGGGAGAGGAGGTCTTCATCGTACCCGTCCCCGAGAAGGCGGATGTCGTCGTTTCCGTGGCCCCCTACCCCATGGACGTCGACCTCTACCAGTCCCAGAAGGCCCTTGACAACGGAAAATGGGCCCTCAAGGAAGGCGGAACCATCGTCATGGTGTCCAAATGCAGGGAAGGAACCGGCAGTGACAACTTCCTGAAACAGCTTTCCACCTCGAAAGACCCCAAGGTCGTCATCGAGAACATTTCCAAAGGATACAAACTGGGATACCACAAGGCCGCCAAGATGGCGGAGATCTCGACCTGGGCCAAGATCTGTGCGGTCACCGACCTCGATCCCGCTATTATCGAGAGTGCCAACATGACACCTTACAAGTCCGTGTCCGATGCAGTACAGGATGCCCTCAAAGCCAATCCTGAAGCAAGGGTCATGGTCCTCATGGAAGGAAGCGTCACCATCCCCAGGCCCCCGGAGTGATTAAAATGAGCAGCACGGTTTTCACCACTGAAAAGATCGATCTGATCAGAAGTGCTCTTTCATCCTGTACCATGTGCGGATTCTGTAAGAGCGTTTGCCCCTCTTTCAAAGCCATCAATTGGGATACGGACCTTTCCAGGGGACGTATCGTCCTTACCTACGGTCTTGCCGTCGGCGACATCCAGCCCGATGATTCCATCGTCAAGAGCATGTACACCTGCACCACCTGTGCGGACTGCGTCAGGAGATGCCCTTCCAAGGTCAAGATCGTGGACATCATCGAGCTCTGCCGTGCAGACCTTGTCGCGAACGGGAACATCCTTCCCAAGCACAAGAACATGTGCGAGAACATCGTGAACTACAACAACCCCTTCGCGGAGAAGAAATCCGTCGCAGAGGTGTTCGCAGAGAAAGGATACAAACCCCACAACGCACCCATCGCATACTTCGCAGGATGCACCGCGACCTACAGGGCCACCAAGACCGCCGAGGCCTCCCTTTCCATCCTCAAGAAGCTCGGAGTGGACTTCACCACCCTCGACGAGATCTGCTGCGGTTCCGTCATGGGCCGTGTCGGATGGTCCGAAGAAGACCTTGTCAAGATCTACAAGAAGAACGTCGACGCCATCGCCAAGCTCGGTGTCAAGACCCTTGTCCTTTCCTGTGCCGGTTGCTACAGGATGTTCAAGATCGAATATCCCAAGCACGTGGAGGTCCCCTTCGAGGTCCTTCATATGACCGAGTTCCTTGCAAGGCAGGATATCAAGCTCAAGCCTCTCGGAGACGTCACCGTCACCTATCACGACCCCTGCCACCTCGGAAGGCACTGCGGTGTCTTCGATGCACCCAGGGACGTCATCAACAAGTTCCCCGAGGTCAAGTTCAAGGAGATGAAGTACAGCAAGTCCACCAGCCACTGTTGCGGTGGAGGAGGAGGCGTACGTGCGGCCTACCCCGAGGAGTCCGCGGAGATCGCCAACACCAGGCTCGACGAGGCCTCTTTCGCCGATATGGTCATCACCACCTGTCCTTTCTGTGTCACCAACCTGTCTGCACAGGTCGGGGACCGTAAGCTCAAGGTCGTCGACCTCACCGAACTGGTGGATGAACACCTTTGAAATACCGTGCAACCGATTTCCTGAGACAGGGGGCGTCCCGCCCCTTGCTCATGGGGGTCCTGAACGTGACCCCCGATTCTTTTTCCGACGGTGGTCTCTGGAACAGTCCCGAGAAGGCCTTCGAACATGCCATGGACCTTGTCGACCAGGGTGCGGACATGATCGATGTAGGAGGTGAATCCACCCGCCCCGGTGCGGACCCTGTGTCTTCCGAAGAGGAGATGTCCCGCATCATCCCGGTTCTGAAGGATATCTCGGCCTCTGTCGATGTACCGATCTCGGTGGACACCATGAAAGCTTCCGTTGCCGAGGCGGCCGTCTCCGCAGGGGCGGACATCATAAACGATGTCACGGGACTTTCCGATCCTTTGATGGCATCCGTGGCGGCATCTTCCGATGTGCCAGTGGTCATAATGTATATCCATGGGACACCGAAGACGTTTAACACGGACTTTGCAGAAGGGAACATACTGGATTCCGTCACGTCTTTTCTGAGAGAGAAGATAGACCTTGCATTGGACGCCGGTGTGAAAAGACATAACATCATCACCGACCCCGGAGTGGGGTTCGGAACAACCCATGACCAGAGCATGGAGATCATCAGGAACTCGTCCCTTTTCGGTTTCAACGAGTATCCTGTCCTGATCGGACCTTCTAGGAAAAGGTTCCTTTCAAAATGGTATCCTGATATGGAACGTGATGTCGCCACTGCGGAAGTGTGCAGGGTGGCTTCCGACAACGGCGCGGACATCGTCAGGGTACACAATGTAAACGAAGTCCTTGGAAGGCTTCTTCAGACCTTCTGAGGTTTCCGTCCCCAGTATCTTTTTGTCAGAAGATCAGACCTATCGCGAGGATGGCGATCACTCCGACGGCCGCAAGGGAGGTTATCGCCCTATCGAGGTTCTTTTCCTTCTTTATCCTTGCCTGGTCTTTTTCATAACAATCCATGGAACAATAGGCCATGTCGAACGGTATGGCATCACCGCACCAGCGGCAGTGGTCGTGCTCAGGCATATTGAGAGACATATGCTCGGTAGATTGCATACTCTTTAAAATAACAGAGGATTACCGAATGTATGGACGACAACAAATTGACGGCAACGGACATGCACCGTATATCGCGCGTCAAAGTGCTTGTCGTAGGTGCCGATCCACTGGGTTATGAAACCGTTTCGAATATGGCGGAACTCGGGTTCAGGAGATTCGTCATATGCGATCCCTTGTTCGTTTCCCCCTCCGATCTGACCGGAGGTTACAATGATTCCGATCTGGGTCGTTTCAGGGCCACCGTGGTCCGTTCCAAGGTCTTGCGGGATTTTCCAGGCGTTTCCATATCCACATGTCTTCACAATGTCGATGAGATGGACGGGTGGAATTACGACCTGTACATCTCATGCAACGAATCCCCCTCCACGAGGTTGTGTATAAACTCCCATGCGAAACAGTACAGGGTACCGTTCATAGACGGGGTCCTGGAGGGGACAGAGGGAAGGATACAGTCCGTCATCGATTCAGGACCTTGTCTCGAATGCGGGACGGTTCCGATAGGATTTTCCATGTCGGAGGGCCGCAGACCGGTATGTACAGATTACAGGTCTGTTTTGGAATTGTCCAAGTACCTGTCTGTGGAGGCGGTTAAAGTCGTTTGTGGACATACCGATTCGGTTGTCAAGGGTGTTATGTATTACGATGGAATTGATGGCACGGTCAGGCATCTGCGGATGGGAATAAGCCGTAAGTGCCCCAATCATCTGGGTGAGCCATGTCAGTCAATCTTAAAGTCGTCAATGTATCAAACAATGCGTCTTTTGTAATGTGTGTCCAGGATACGGATTCCGCACAGGATGTCTTGGACTCCGCCAAAGAGTTTTTCGGCGGGGGCGATCGTATTCTGAGGATCGGAAACTATCTTTTCAGTCCTTCAGACAAGATAACCGACCACATTGCGATAAAGGGTCAGACTTTGGATGTGATCCCCGATCCGATGTCCGAGGAATCAATATGGTAAGAACGATAGAACGTAAACGTCCCAGTATGAAGGCTGAATTCTATGTGGCCGAGTCGGTCATGAACAAAGTGGCGGATTTCGGGGATGTGGCCTATGAAACTGAAACCGAGGTAAGCGGACTCATATCCGGGACGCTTTACCACGATCTGCAAGGGGTTTACGGAGAGGCATTGGACCTCGTTACCGGTACCGAGGATACAGGCGGTATAATCGGATGGTTCAGGGCATCTTCCGACGGATGCAGTATGACCGACAAGGATGTCGCCTATCATCGTTCACTTTTCGGAGATGACAAGGCGTTCGCATTGATGATAGCCCCTTCCATGTCTTCGTTGGCGATGTATACTGTGGAAAACGGTGTTGCCAGAAAAGTATCCGCGATGATAATCGAGAACCGTTGAGGTTCAGACCCAGATCGCGTGGCGTGCACGCATGTTTTTCTCGGTGATGTTCAGACGGTCCATCAGTTCCGGAACGACCAGACAATCGAAGAACATCAGAGTGGCGTCTTCGAAAACGGTTCCGAGGGGGGCACGTCTGTGGACTTCTTCGGAATCGACCTGTTTTATCAGTAACACGGTATCGGACGTCTTTGCAAGATTGCTTTTGGGGTCCGAAGTGATACTTACTACGTGACAGCCTATCTTCTTGGCTATCTTTGCGGTCTTGACGACCGACATGGTCTTTCCTGTGTTTGACACCAGGATGAGGAGATCGTTCTTCTCAAGGATGGGGGTCGTCATGTCTCCGATGAAATTGACATGGAGGCCCATCTGGACCATACGGACCGCGAACGTCTGTGCGATCAGTCCCGATCTGCCGACGCCGAAAATGAAAATACGGTTTGCTGAGAGGATCAGTTCCGTAAGTCCGGACCTGTCCTCTCTGGAAATACCTGCAATGGCTGTTTTGCACTGTTCTGCGAGGTATTCGAAAGCATCCATGGTTTTACTCATCCGTAGCGGATTCGTTCTTCTTCCTCTCTTTGATGGCCTTTGCGGCTTTCTTGGAAAGAACCCTTTCGGTGAGGGTTCTCATGTATACCGCATCATGTTCAAGGAGGGGTGAAGAGGATATGAGGGTTATTTCGGGTTTGATGTCCACGAGGGCATCGGCCAACCTTTCGAATTTCAGGTCACCCTTCTTGAGGGGGGTGAGCCATTTCTCGTTACCTTCGGGGTCGTATTCGACATTGGAGAAGGACGCGTAGATGTTCTTGGAGTAGGGCTGTACCTTCTGGAGGAGGTCCACGTAGTCGCTTGCGGTCTGCAGGGAACCTTTAGTACGGGCCTGGTAGTGGGGGAAGTTCACGACGGGCTGCACCATGTCGCCGAATTCGTCGCAGACGTCGAGGACCTGGTCGAGGGAGCCGAAAACGTCCTGATGGCCGGTGATCTCGATACCGATCCTGGGTTTGAGGTTCATGTCGCTCCACCAGTTAAGTAGGTATTCAAGGTTCTGGAGGATGTTGTTGTCGGTCTCCTCCCTGCTTCTCTTCTTGAGGTCGTAGAGTCCTAGATTGGTGACGACAACGTCTCCGTCCAAGGCATTGAGGATAAGTCCCGCATGCTGAAGGGCTTCCAGATACTGCATGCTGAGGGCACCTTCATCGCTTTCATCGTACACGAACGTACCGAGGTCCATGTAGTACGGTGTGTGGAGGGAAAGAGCAACATCGTGTCTCTTGGCCATCCTACCGAGGGGTTCGAGGTCCCTGTAACTACCGGCAGGGCCGTTTGCGAGTATGAGGAGCGTGTCTTCTTCGTTGACGGGGGTAAGGGGGTCGTAAACGGGTTCCCCGTCCTCGTTCACAAGTCCGATAACAAGTCCTTCGGCTTCCAGTTCTCCGAGGCAAAGACCTACTTCCTCGTCCTCATCGGGAGCGCGGTTGATGACCATGGGTCTGACCATCTGAATCTCCAACGCAGTGAGTGCCAGGTTGTGCACGTCTTCAATTCCATCCTTGAGCGTGCGTCCTTTACAGGAGAGCGGAATACCAGCAGGACCGTATCTTATCATGGATAGTCACCAAATGAAGGCGAGAGATACATAACTGGTTTAAATGTTTGTTTGAGGACCTTTCCTTTTCCTTATAATATATACTAAAGAAGAGCCGAACTGGGCATATCTTTATATTGAACCCCTTTATAAGCTGGAATACCCAAATGTCGGGAGAGTCAGAAAAATGAGCAAAACATGCTTTAAGACTAATCCCCAGCTCGTTGCCTTGATCAGCGATCTTAAGGCAAAGACCAGGGAAGATCCGAAGGCTGCCATCTGGCGAGACATCGCGCTTAGGCTCGAAGCCCCTAGCAGGGTCTGGGCCGAGGCGAACCTCAGCAAGATTGACAAGAACGCAAAAGACGGAGAGACCGTCCTTGTTCCCGGAAAGGTCCTCGCTGCAGGCGAGATCACCAAAGCCGTGAACGTTGCTGCATACAGTTTCAGCAGCAAAGCAGAGGCCGCAATCGTCGCCGCAGGCGGAAAGGTCATGACCATCAGGGACCTGATGGCCGAGAACCCTACCGGCTCCAAAGTAAGGATCATGGGGTGAATCTATGGTTACTGTTATCGATGGAAGAAACCTCATTTACGGCAGGCTTGCTAGCGCTGTCGCAACTATGATCATGGATGGCGACGAAGTCGTCGTTCTCAACGCATCTCAGATCATCGTCACCGGTGAGAAGAGCGAAGTCCTCGCTAACTTCAAACACAAGTTCGAGGTCGGAGAAGTCACCAAGAGGAAAGGACCTTTCTATCCCCGCAGGGCAGACCTTATCTTCAAGAGATGTGTCAAGGGAATGATCCCCCGCTACACCACCACTGGAAGAGAGGCCTACAGGCAGCTCCATGTCTTCGTCGACACCCCCAAACAGTTCGAGGGTGCAAAGGCTGTTAAGCCCGCCGTCGCAGACAAATTCGTAAACTGCAAGTACCTTACCCTGGGCGAGATTTCCGAGTTCCTGGGTTCCAAGGTGAGATGATCTTATGGCTAACATTGTCAACACTAGCGGAAAAAGGAAGACTGCAATCGCAAGGGCCACTGTCAAAGAGGGTAACGGAAAAGTCACCGTCAACAAGACCCCTATTGCAATCTACTCCCCTGAGCTTGCAAGGCTCAAGATCGAGGAACCCCTCCAGCTTGTTCCTGAGAAAGCTGCCAAAGTCGACATTTCCGTCATCGTCAACGGTGGAGGAGTTATGGGACAGGCCGCAGCCGTCAGGACCGCCATCGCAAGGGGACTCGTTGAGTACTACCAGGACGACGAGCTCGAAGCTCTCTTCAGGGCTTATGACAGGACCCTCATCATCAACGATGACAGGAGGAAACTGCCTAAGAAGCCTATGGGACCTGGAGCTCGCGCAAAGAAGCAGAAATCCTACCGTTGAGTTGGTCATATGATAATACCGGTGAGATGCTTTACATGCGGAAAAGTCGTAGGTTCTGCCTACCCCGAGTACGCAAAACGTATCAAAATGAGCGGAGAGGAGGCTTCTAAGCAGATCCTCGACGATATGGGCTTTGAGAGATACTGCTGCCGCAGGATGATCGTGGCCCATGCCAACCTCATCGGTGAGATCTCTCAGTTAGGATGAGCACCTTCTGGCACCGAAAACTTTTTAAATAAACTCTTTAATACCCTATCTAACGGGCCCGTGGGGTAGCTTGGTATCCTTCATGCTTGGGGTGTATGTGACCCCGGTTCAAATCCGGACGGGCCCACCATATTTCTATCACAGGTTTCTGAAAGTTGTGTTTCTGTTGACTATACCATTTATTTTTAAAGTATAGTATAATGGCCTGTCTGCATGGATCTGTTTTCCAAGGTTGATCCCGATCTTGTGATTCAAGAGGTGTTATACGGCTTCGTGATGGCCCTGACGTTCGTTCTAGCCGCTCAGTTGGGCATTATAGCGTACAGTAGCCGCGAATCCTTGGTCATTGCTATGTTTGCCATGGATTTTGTATGGGGCATCATCGACATGGTCCTGTTCTATCGTATCGACATATTCTCCCAATACAGGGCGATGAACCGTCTTGAGATCCTATACAACTGTAATGACCGGAATTGCCACCATGACGAGATCCGTGATGAGATCGAGAATTCCGTTTTCGGTCTTGTTGACCGTGAAACACGTGAAAAGGCCGTGGAACTTCTGAAACATAGTAAATCAGCAACAGAAGACGAGTTACGTTTCAGGAAACGTGTCTATCTTTTCGATGCTGTCACCGCGTTCCTTGCCACGGTATTGGCCTCGTTGCCTGCGATAGCCTGCGTCCTATTGATCGACGATTACAATCTCGCATTGTTCTGGGCGTCTTTCGTATCGAGCGTGGCCTTGTTCTTCATCGGCTACTCACTTTCGCCCTGGAAGGATCTGAAGGGGAGGATCGTGACCGGGGCGATGATCACATTGACCGGAATGGTTCTGACCGTCTTTGCGGCGTATTTTGGCGGATGAACGAATTGGATTAAATTATACATTGTCGTTCTGGAACGTATGGATTTCAGTGAACTCATTCTGAAAAGACAGAGTTGCAGGGCTTTCGATCCTTCTAAGGTGGTGGAGCAGGAAAAGATAGAGAAATGCCTTTATGCGGCGTCTATGGCCCCTTCTGCGGTCAATGCGCAACCGTATTCTATATGGGTTGTGAAAGACAAGGCTAAGGACATTGCAGACGCGAAGGCTTCGTTCAATGGTTTCACCGATACCTGTCCGGTATTCGTCATCTTTACGGACCGTCCGTACGGTATAGAGAAATTGGATGCTTGTGCAGAGACAATGTCTATCGATTACCGTACCCAAGACATCGGTGAGGCAATAGCGTATTTCACTCTTCAGGCAGAGGAACTGGGTCTTTCGACATGCATTCTCGGTTCTTTCGATAAAGAGAAGGTCGCCCAGGTTTTGGGAACGGATGATCATGTTCAGACGATAATCGCTCTCGGTTATGCGGTGGACGGTTATTCCGTAAGAGCGAAGAGAAGAAGACCTCTCTCCGAAACTGTAACCTATCTTTGAAAAACAGATGGGCTAGGGATCTCTCCCTAGCCTCCCAGAGAACAAATAACTGACTCCCCTGTTTCCAGGGGAGGGTGTTTTTTCGACTTTCAGAAAGTCTTGATCTTGTCGCAGCAGAGTCCTGCTCCGAGCCAGAAGTTAAAGATGAAGTTGAACAGGTAGACGATTCCGAGTACGTATCCAATTTCCTTAACATCACAGACGGTGGTTGCGAATGCAACGAGGAAGATGAGTGCGGTAGTGACCAGAAGCATGGTGAGGAGCTTGGGGGTTCCGGCGTAGACGGACCACATGATACAGAAGAGGTAGATGATTCCGAATACGAGAAGGGTTCCGCTTCCTGCGGTAGCTCCACCGAAGAATGCGGATCCGCCACCGACGCAGAGAACACCGGTTCCGACGACACCGAAGACGGTCATTCCGAAGGTGCTGTTCGCCTTGTAAGCGAGGTATGCTACGAAGATGAGCATGATTCCAATGATTGATGCAATACTGCTGTTGGCCCACATAATGTCGGATCCGGCAGTACCGAGGAGAGTATCGATTGCACCGGGGAGGGATACTGCTGCGACGAGCAACAGACCGAATCCGGTAGGATCGATGTGTTCAGTTTGTGCCATTTTGAATTTCCTCCAAAGAGATTCTAGTCTCTACATCATATTTGTATTTTTTAATATATAAATTAATCGTCCATAGTTTCCTTTTGGATACTTTTTGTCAAAGGTTGTTAATGATTTGGTCAGACTTATGGATATGATGGTTGTTTTTTGAATAATTATAGAAATATTTTAATATAACTTTTGAAACAGACTAATCCATATAAATACTATTTATATAGTGGGTTAATCTGAGAAGTATACCTTTCATCATCAATCGTGTAAGTTAATATCCGATTACTTGTAAAAGTTATATCCATTGGTTATACGACAGGTCGAATGCATGGATGGATTTGTGGATATTCGTTTTAAAACAGTATTGCCTTATTCAGGCGAATCTGCCATTGTCCAGTGGATCATCATGTCCGAATTCTGACAAAAAGTGGTGGGCCTGCCCGGATTTGAACCGGGGTCAATGGCTCCCAAAGCCACAAGTATACCAAGCTAGCCCACAGGCCCACAGAACCCGCTAACTCCTAGTATGATTTAAACTTGAGCGTTGAAAAGGATGGTTGAAAAGAACAGGGCCAAGCCCAGTCTTTTCAAATGATGTTTCTGTTCTTCAGTTCGTCTATGAGGAGACGTAATGCGACACCCCTATGGGAGATAACGTTCTTCTCTTCGAGAGGGATCTCCGCGAACGAAAGCGATCCGTTGGGGGTGAATATCGGATCGTATCCGAACCCTTCCGTGCCCCTTTCTTCATAGGTGATGTATCCGGGACAGTTTCCGGTCACGATCACCGTCTGGTCTCCAATCCTGCATCCGATACAGCATTTGAACACGGCGGACCTGTCTTCCACACCTCCCATCAGTTTCAGTATGCCTTTGTTTCCGATGGTCTTCTGACCATATGCGGAGTAAACACCGGGGAAACCTTTCAATGCGTTCACGAAAAGACCGGAGTCATCGATCATGAAATCGGTAAGTCCTTCCTTGGAGAGTTGTTTGATACCTTTGTCGACGACCTCTTCCAGATAAGGGGTCTGAACCTCGTCGTATTCCCTGTTGACATGGACCATCTCCAGGCCGTATTCTCCGAGTGCGGACTGATATTCCTTTACCTTTCCGGGGTTATGCGTGACGACGTTCAGTTTCATGTATACCTTCCTCTTTCTTTGATCTCCTGTACTTTGTTCAGGACCTGTTGGGGTTTGGTTTTGACTTCACAATAGGCGGATATAATGTCCGCATAGGCGTCTTTGAGGTCGGGATGTGCGGAATTGAACGCTCTTTCTAAAAGACGTATATCCACTCCCATGTCCTCGGTCTCTACACGTGACGCCCCCATGGAGAAATCGATTATGCACAGGTTTCCGTCATTGTCAAGGATCATGTTGGATGTGGTAAGGTCTCCGTGGGATATCCTAGCATTATGGAGCATCGCAATGTTGCGTCCGATCTCCTTGCAGATCCTGGAAGCGTCTTCGGGATGTTCGTCGAGATGTTTCTTGACGGTATCCCCTTGGATCTCCTCCATGGTGATGCTGCATTCCACGTTGTCGATGAAATAGACCATGGGGGTCTTTATGCCTGCGGACCTGGCCTCACGCATGAGCCTGGCCTCGGAACGGATCCTTTGGGAACGGATCCTCTTGTCGAGCTCGGGTATGCGGTAACCTTTTGGCGATCTGACCTTCATGATTGCCTTTCTTCCAAGGAACGTCGTACGGTAGACACTTCCTTCGGCTCCTTTGGCGATCTCGGTCCTTTCCATATCCATGGACATGCGATGGTTCGGCGATATATAAGATAAGGACAGAAGGCGGAACAATCCTTTTATCAAGTCCTTAGGGTATGGGGTGCCGTGAAGCGTATTCCGTTCGGTCCGAAATATCTAGACAATCTCCTAGGCGGAGGACTGGAACCCGGAAGCGTCACATTGTTCTATGGGGAAGCAGGGTGTGGGAAGTCCAATCTCTGCATGCAGATGGCCTTCAATATCATACAGACCGGTAAGAAGGTCGCCTATGTGGATACCGAGGGCCTGTCTTCCGATCGTCTGATGCAGATATTCAAGGATGAGAAACTTGTCAAGAACCTGTTGGTGTTCCACGTGCACAGTTTCTCCGAACAGTCTAACGCCGTGGACCAGATCGCACGCATCGCAAAGAACGGTATGGTGGGATTGGTGGTCGTCGATTCCATGACGATGTTCTACAGATTGAACTATGACAACATGGAACTCCGTAACGATTTCGTCAGGCAGACCGAAGTGATCCTGAACCTTGCAAGGGAATACGAGATTCCTGTGATGATCACTTCGCAGGTATACACGAATCTGAGCACTGGGTCTATAGAATTCCTGGGCGGTCATGCGATGCATCACAACGCCAAGACCATAATCAAACTCGAAATGCGTGGAAACGGGGTCCGTACCGCGGTAATAAAGAAACACCGCTCCCTCCCCGAGGGAAGGGCGGCGATGTTCAAGATATCAGAGGACGGAATAACCGACCCCTGATAGGTTTGTTGTTTTTCAGACGTCCCTGTTGATGGCGTAGTCTGCAAGTGCGATCATGAAATCCTTGTCCTCGGAAGGAGGCAGGATGTCGAGGTACGCCTTTGCGGAGGCGATCTTGTCCTCTGCGGCCTTCTTGTTGTAGGCGATGGCACCGATCTCTCTCATGATTTCCATAGCTTCTCTGACCTCTGCATCGGTGGCCTCCATGTTGTTGAGGACCGACTTGAACTTGGCGAGTTTAGCCTCGTCTTTGAGGTTCTCGAGGGTGTAGGTGACCATGAGGGTGCATTTTCCCTTGCGGAGATCGTTTCCGACGGATTTTCCGGTCTTGGATGAGTCACCGGCGACACCGAGGTAGTCATCGAACATCTGGAATCCGAGTCCCATGTCGAGGGCGTACTTGTTGATGGCGTCAACGGTCTTCTCGTCCGCACCTCCGCAGAGAGCTCCACCTGCGGCCGCTGCTGCGAAGAGCACGCTGGTCTTCAGGAAGATGGTCTCGGTGTACCTCTCTTCGGAAACAAGCTTGTGTTCGTTCTCGATGTCGAACTGCTGTCCCCTTGCAAGGTCCCAGACCGCCTTGGACACGAATTTGAGGATCTCCCTCATCTTGTCGCTGGGAACGTCGAGCTCTGCGATGATCTGGAACGCCTTTGCGAAAAGTGCATCTCCTGCGAGGATGGAGGTGGGCATGTCGTATGCGACGTGGATGGTCTTCATTCCCCTCCTCATGTCATCTCCGTCCATGTAGTCGTCATGGATCAGAGTGAAGTTGTGGATGTATTCGATGGCGGCGGCGAGAGGCATTGCCTTGGTCTTGTCTCCACCGACGGCACCGCATGCGGCGAGGACCATCGCAGGTCTCATTCTCTTTCCACCGGCATAGGGGTACTGCCTGGAGGCCTCGATAAGCCTCATGGGTTCCTCGTCGGGGATGTATGTCTTGATGGGGCCGTCCATAAGGGCGGAGGTTTTCTTCAGATATTCTTTTGCGTCCATTTGATTCCCTCGAACCAGTCTCTGGTCTCTCCGAGCACGACGTATCTTGCCTTGGAGAGTTCCTTTATGTTTGCGGAACCGGTCAGCATCATGGCGACCTTGAGTTCCTCTTTGATCAGTAGAAGTTTGTTTTTCACAGCCTCGGCGGATTCTGTGGCTTCCTGCAGGACAGCGTGCGCCGCACCTGCCGCGGTGGCACCCATGGCTATGGCGGTGGCGACATGCGCTCCGTCGAGGATTCCACCGGATGCGATCAGGGGCAGTTTGGAGCATTTCGCCTCCATCAGGGAAACGGGGGACGGTATTCCCCAGTCGAAGAAGGTGTTACCGAGCTCTGCGTGGACATCGTCACCGATGGATTCGGCCCTGTACATCTCCACTGCAGAGAAGCTGGTCCCGCCCATACCTGCGATGTCGATTCCATGCACTCCGATGCCTTTAAGCCTCTCTGCGGTGAACGAATCGATACCGGCACCCGTCTCTTTGACAATGATGCGGTGTTCGCGTGCGAGGTCGCGTATGGCATCCCTCACGCCTTTTCCATTCGTGTCCCCTTCGGGTTGGACGACCTCCTGGAGGTAGTTAAGGTGGATGGCGACGTAATCCGCATCGATCAGATCGCGTGCCTGACCGACCATCTCTGAGGTGAACATGTCCTTGCTCTTCTGTTTCACGAGCTGGGGGGCACCCACGTTTCCGATGACCAGGGGGACGTCGTAATCCTTGATGACGCTGTAGGAATCGGGGTCGATGTTGGTGACCCCTGCCCTCTCGCTGCCGGTACCCATTCCGATACCGAGTTCGGCACAGGCTTCCGCGATGTTCGCATTGATCTTCTTCGCTCCTGAGAACCCACCGGTTATCGCGGTGACGATGAAGGGGAATTCGAGCTTCTTTCCAAGGACGTCGGCGGTAAGGTCGATGTCGTCCATGTCGATCTCAGGCATGGCGTTGTGCATGAGCCTGATGTCGTCCCAATAACAGTAGTCGGGCGCGATACGCTCTTCGAGGCAGATGTTGATGTGGTCCGCCTTCCTTCCTCTGATCGGTTCCTGGGTCATTCCATTCCTCCTTTTGCGATGGTGCAGGTGACGGTCTCTCCCTTGAGAAGTCTGTACAGACGTTCGGGGGCGTTTCCGTTCACAAGAACGCAAGGACGGTCTTTGGTGGTCATGCGGAGCATGGACTCCATCTTGCCTTTTACACCGCCTGTGACGTCTGCAACGGAACTGTCCGATGCGATCTCGTCGAGTTTGTTCTTGGTAACGGTACCGATCATCCTGGCTTTCCTGTCTTTCTTTGGATCACGGTCGTAGAGACCGTCGATGTCTGAAACGAAAATGACCTTTTCGGGATCGTACATCTCACAGAGCTTCTCCATGACCTGATCTCCGGAGACTATGGCGAAACGTGTCTTTCTGTCTGGGACCACATCTCCGAACATGACAGGCATGATACCGAGTTCTTTGAGCCTTCTTACCGGTTCCTCGTTGTCGATGATCAGTTTTCCGCCATCGAGCACAAAACATGACCCCGGTGCGACGGATACTGCGGGGATACCTGATCCGTTCAGGACCTCGGTCACCATTCCGCTGAGCGCACGGGTGTCCTGCATGATCTGTGCGACGACAGGTATCTGTTCGTCATTGGCATATCCGTTCTGGATGGCGTACTGTTTGGCCAATACGTGTCCGAAGGATCCTGCGCCGTGGACTATGATGACCTCTTTGCCGGAACGTTTTATCTCGTCGGCAAGTCTGGATACGGTCTCTTTATTGAATTTTCTATACTCGGATTTGTCGGTTATTACACTTCCACCGAGTTTGATCAGAATCATCGAAAAGTCATATCGGGCAGTCGATATAATACTTTACAGTTCGATGATTGACGTATGCAAAATTCGAAAACAGATTTTTCAAAATTAGTATGAGAAAAGTGGTTGACAGCGTGGATGCTTTCCCGTGCACTTGCGCAACACAGTACGCGACATCTACGCGGGAGGGCTTAACTACCGGGTTCGAAATGGGACCGGGTGAACCCCTCCGCTATGGCCGTCAGACCAAAACTCTGGATATTGTCATAGTATTTATTTATTTCTATAAATTCTGTATATTTCGACAGCACTTGGAAACAGACGATGTTAGATGTATTCTTTTACTCTCAAGAGAGGATATTTTTGGAAAAGTCTCGTTAAATGTTATATAACAGACTATTGTGTAAGTCGGATTAGATGGTCATATCCTCAGACGACGCCCAATTCGACAAGATGTTTACATACATCCCCAATCGCATCGGAAAATGGTTGAAGACCATGGCCGACGAATATTTCGAAGGCACGGAACTGAGATCGTATCAGGTTCCGTTCATTATCGCCATTTCGGAACATGAGGGTATTACCCAAAAGGAACTCAAGGCACTCATCCCCTGCGATAAATCCCGCATATCCGTTATTGTGAACGAACTGATCGAGATGGGATTTGTCGAAGACCGTTGTGCGGGAAGACAGACCGCCCTTCATCTTACCGAGGAGGGAAGAGTGGTTCTTGCAACATGTAAGATTTTTACGGATCTTGCGAAACATAAACTTACATCATGTTTCACTCCTGAAGAGAAAGTCATTTTCAAGAGTTATTTGAAAAGGTTGGACGAACATCTTGATGTTCTTAACAAAGAACTTTGACCTGAATCTATTTGACACAGCCCATTGATCGGTTGATTCGTTAGGTCTGGCTCAAGGAAGTATTGATAGAGTAGTCCTTATTTCCGTAAAACAAAAATTTTCGATAGAGGCATCTTGAAAGTAATAGTGAAAAGTGGTTGACAGCGTGGATGCTTTCCCGTGCACTTGCGCAACACAGTACGCGACATCTACGCGGGAGGGCTTAACTACCGGGTTCGAAATGGGACCGGGTGAACCCCTCCGCTATGGCCGTCAGACCAAAACTCTGGATACAGTCATATTATATAAATTTTTCTTTAAAAATCAATTTTTTCACACATTTCAAGTCTTGAACGGATCATCTATCTTGTTTTCGAGGAGATTCATGTCTGTCAAATTCCATTCGAAGAACGGCTTTTTATTTGCAGAACTTATGCCCTCAATTCTTTCGAACGAATCTGTAGGGTACTATTTTGGTAAAAATGGACCGGCCGCTGGGGCCGGAGTGAATGTAAGGCGGTTCAGTTGACGTTGTGGATCTCTGCAGTTCCGCTGTCGATGAAATCGTTCCAGAGTTTGATGGTCTGGAGAGCTTCATCCTCGTCCATTATCTCGATGGCGAAACCGGCATGGACGACGGCCCATTGTCCGACTTTGGCCTCTACGAGAGCGACGTTGGCGGTCTTCATTGCCCCACCGAAGTCGATATCGGCCTGGTCACCGTTGATGTTGGTGATCTTTCCGGGGATTGCTAGACACATTGTATCACTGGGTCATGAGTTTGAGGATTGCTTCCGCGGGCTGTCCGTCACATTCCTCAAGTGCTTTGATGGCGTTCTCACGGTCGCAGTTGGTCTGGCTCATGACGAGTTCGATATCCTCTGCAGCGAAAACGGGTCCTGTGGCGGTAGCCGATCCTGCGGAACCTGCGGGGAGGATGGTCTCGGTACCTACGACCTGGTAGTTCCTTACTCCTTTCATGTCGATGCAGGCTACTTCTGCATTGCTGATTACGATGTCTTTGTCCTTGGTCTTGATGATGACCTCGATGACATCCTTGATCTCGGTCTGTGAAATACCCATAGAGCGCATGGTGCGCTGCATCTGACGAGGGTTTACACCCCTCATTCCGCCTGCCATGGGGTGTCGCATAATGTGCCCGTTCTTAATATTTGCCGATGGCCGGACTTAAAAAAACATGGTCGGGCCGCAGTCATTCCTCTGCGACCCTTTGGTTTGTCTCAAAGACAGGATTTGACCGTATCGACGAGGGTTTTGTAGATCTCGTCAGCCAAGGCCTTGTCCGGGACACCGCCCTGTGCGAAATCCGGTTTTCCTCCGCCTCTTCCACCGAATTTGGAAAGGACGTCTGAGAGGACTTTCTTGCAATCCACTTTCTTGGAACCATCAGCGACCATGACCGAGACGGATTCTGCAACGGATACGAACGCTACGACGCCGCCTTTGGATTTGAACGTCTCGACACCGTCGGTCAGGGATTTCTTATCCGCATCTGCGAACATGTCGGCGTAAAGGTCCACACCGTTGACGGACACGGGTTCGAGGGATCTGATCTTCTGTTTGGCCGCGGCCTTTCTGGCCTCGGCGGCGAGGGCGAGGTCCTTCTTCATGTTTCCGACGGTACGTACGATATCCTCGGGCTTGCTGCCGGTCTCGTCGATAACCTGGAGACAGGTGTTTGCAAGTGCCATGGCTGAGGATATAGCCTCCTTTCCGACCTTGAAGTGTATGGCAACACCGTCTTTTCCTGCGGAGACCTTCCTGTCGACGAAAAGGGCACCTATCTCGGAAGTCTCCATGACGTGTACGCCACTGCATGCGGAAAGGTCTATGTCACCGATGGATACGACGGTGATCTCCTCGTCCTCGGCGATACGGTCGAGTTTTATCCTGACCTTCTCGAGAAGTTCGGGATCGTCACGGTCCATGACGGTCTTCCTTACAGGGAGACAATCGTCTATCGCCTGGTTGGCGAACATAAGTGCATCCCTGATCTTCTCCCAGGAGATATCGTGGTTCACTATGACGTACTTCTCGGTAGGAGCGATGTAGATCTTTGTGATGGCTATATCTGGGTCTTGTCTTTTCAGAGAGCAGAACAGAAGGTGTTCCCCTGTATGTCCCATCATCAGGTCGAAACGCCTCTTCCAATCGATCTCCACCCATACCCTCATTCCGGGTTTAAGGTCGTTTCCGGGAACGATATGGACGATTTCCTTTCCTTTGTAGTGTACATCTGTGACCTGAAATCCCTGGATGGTACCTGTGTCGCAAACCTGTCCTCCGCCTCCGGGATAGAACACGGTACAGTCGAGCACGACCTCGTCACCGTTGACGGATACGACTCCTGCCTCGCACACGGACATGTACCCGTCGTGTCTGAAAACCTCATCTGCCATATTATCGGAAGGCGTACATCTATTGTCTATATCTAAGCTGTTTTTTTAGGCAAATGTGCTCCGTTGCTCAAAGAGCCTAAGTATTTGAATCATATCTGCCTGTAGAGAGTTGATACTATGGGGAATCTTAGCGAGTTCGATGAACTAGATAGACGTATAATCGAGATGATGTGTCGTTCTAGCCAGGGCTCATATAGGCAATTGGCAAAACAACTCGGAGTCCACCCCACTACGCTCATCCAGAGGGTCAAGAACCTTGAGACCAAAGGGGTCATAACCGGTTACCGTGCCAAAATCGACTATGTGGCCATGGGATACGACTACACCGGACTGGTCCAAGTATACTCCGATAACATTGTGGAAGTGGAGAAGGAGATCCTCAACATTCCCGAGGTCGTGGCGGTTTACGACGTCACCGGAGAGGCCGATGTGATCGTCCTTGTCACCTGTCCCGGTAGAGACGAGTTCTCTGAGGCGGTCAAAAAGATCAACTCCCTCCCAGGTGTCAACAAGACCAACACCTCTGTGGTCCTTAATATCGTCAAATCCGAGAATGAGTTTATTCCCGATCTTTTCTCACAGGCCGGTAACTGATCCGGCAGGCCTTTGGACCGTGTGTATGCCCAAAGGCCGATACTTTCAACTATGGTTGGTCTGAAAACTGATTTTTCGGTTTTACTTTATATACAATCGTACAAATAATGTAATTTCAGTTTTGTTGTAAACTCGATTTTTTCTATCATTTTCCCTTAAAAATTACATTATATTTTTATAGAAGTTCTAAATTATTGGGCGCTTGTAATACTCATGTCAGTTGAGCAAATAACTTATAGGAACATCGACCCCAAGGTTCGTAAGTCCATTATGGTGGGACTGTGTCTCGCCATGCTCTGCGCATGTTTCGACGGTACTATCATAGGTACTTGCGGAACCAAGATCGCGACCGAGCTCAATGGAAACGGACTCTTCACCTGGATGGTCACCGCATACCTCCTTTGCGAGTGTGTTACCATCCCTATTGCGGGTAAATTGTCTGATCTGTATGGAAGAAAACCCCTGTTCCTTATCGGTCTGGGACTTTTCGTGGGCGGTTCCGTCCTTGCGGGAATGTCCGCCAACATGGAAATGCTCGTCATATGCCGTGGAATCCAGGGTCTCGGGGGAGGTATCCTCATCCCTGTCGCAGGAGCGGCTATCGCAGACCTTTATGCCCCTGAGGCAAGGGCTAAAATGCAGGGTATGCTCGGAGCGATTTTCGGTATCGGTTCCGGTATCGGCCCTATAATAGGTGGATTCATCACAGAGAATATCGACTGGCGCTGGTGCTTCTACATCAATGTGCCCATTGCCATTGTCTCCTTCATATTCACCATCAAGAAGTTCCCCACCCCTGTGGTCCCCAACAAGCCTGTTGTAGATTACAAGGGAATCGTCACCCTTACCGCCTTCCTTGCGATCCTCGTCATCATCTTCGAGTGCGGAGGAAACGAGTTCGAGTGGGTCAGTCTCACTACCCTCATCCTTATCGTCGTTATGGTCGTATGTGCTGTCCTCTTCGTCCTTACTGAGAGGAAAGCCGTGGAGCCTATCCTGTCCCCTAAGCTCCTGAAGAACAGGGCCGTCATGGGCGGAGGTATCTACATGCTCATCTTCGGAATCGGAATGATGGGTGCGATGACCTTCGGTGGATATCTCGGTACTTTCCTTCTCTTCGATCTCGATACCCTCACCGCCAGCTACTACACCTTGTTCATGATCATCGGTATGATGATCACCGCGATGCTTTCCGGTGCAAAGTGTGAGCAGACCGGATATAGGCCTTGGCTCGTCGCCGGACCTGTCGTGGTGTTCATCGGACTTCTTATGTTCTCCATGCTCAAGTTCGGTAGTGTTGAAATCTCCCTCACCTCTTCGTATGGATATACAATCCTTGACAAGCCCATCCCATTGTTCTGTGCTGCTCAGTTCGTTCTCGGTCTCGGTCTCGGATGTATGATGACCCCTGTCATGGCAGCTGTACAGAACAGTTCCACCGAGAA
>JAKSHW010000100.1 GCA_024399195.1 archaeon
CTTCCTGCATGAGCTTTGCCTCTGCGGGGAATGCGGACATGGTGGTGGTCATGAGGGCGGTACCGGAGATGAAGAGGGGCTTGACTTCGATGACTTTATCAACTGCGACCTTGACGGGAACGTCACGACCCATGTCGATGACATTGTAACCGGCTGCTTTCATCATGGCTGCGGCGATGTTCTTTCCAATGTCGTGGGGGTCTCCCTCAGCGGCGTGCATAACGACGTCGGCTTTGGTCTCACGTGCTCCGCCCATTGCTTTCTCGGCGAGCTTGATTCCCATTTCCATGACTTTGGCTGCGACCATCATGTCGGGGAGGTAGTAAACGTGGTCGGCGTAGAGTTTTCCGACTGCGTCGATACCGGCAACAAGTCCATCGTTGATGACCTGTGCAGGGGGGTACTGTTTCATTGCGGCTGCCATTGCGGGTGCGACTTCCTTGACTTTCTTGAAAAGAACGGTCTCAGCGACGGCCCTCATGAGGGGGTCGGTGGGAAGCATCTTTGCGGCTGCCTGCTCAGGGGTCTCGACGACCTGAGTTTTGACGTCATAACGGGTAAGGACTTTTGAAAAGTCTACTCCGGAAAAGTCTATCATTTTTCTTTCCTCCAATCCGAGTATTTCTCTCGGCAAAATTGTATATGATTTCGTAGTATATAATACGTTGGATATAACCACATAAGTTAGTATATATACTCAATAAATATTATTAAATATAGTAGACATAACATAATAATACAGCTATCCATCCATTTATAATACTTATGATGAAGTAATACCTATTGGATATATCGCCGTAATATGAATAATTCTAATTTTTAAAATATTCTTTAAAAAATCAATTATAATATGTATTAATTCTCCTAAAGGACAATTAATGAATCCAAAGAAAAAGGAAATCGACACCGCTTGGATACAATTACATCCCACAAAGGTCCAGGTTCTGAATGACTGTGTGGCTGTATGATTGTCCTCCCTTACATGGATTTAACCAATCCAACCTAGCTAATGACCGATAACCTGCTTAAAAACGTCCAAAACCATACGATCTACAATGATTGGTTCCGATCATACTCTGTTCCCTTTACTATAATATAGAATATTATCAGAAACGGTCTCGGAATCCATAGATATCTTTATGATGTGACAACGACCTGACAGACTATGGATAAAAGAATACCGATTATCGGAGTGATCGTACTCGCGATAGTCATTGTCGTTGCGACTGCTGTATTCTTATCTTCGACCGATGAAAGAATCCACATAACCTATAACGGAAACGGAGGAACCACCGTGTCAGGAGATACCGTCGTATGTATCGACTCGAACATCGTCACCCCGCCTGCATTCACCTACCCCGGCAACATGTTGGTTTCTTGGAACACAGAACCCGATGGAAGCGGTACAAGATACAGCGTAGATTCGAAAGTATCCGGCAATGTGACACTTTATGCCCAATGGGTACCTAAATCCCTGAAGATCTCGCTCTATCCTTTCGAGAACATCACCATGACCCTGTATGGGACGGGTATGGAACCTCAGAAATTGGGAATGGGAACATTCAGCATCCCCAACAACGCATACATCCTTGTTTCAACGGACGTTCCCGATACCACGGTAAGCATCGACAACGGCATGCTCTACGTAAACGACGGAGATGGGCTTGGTCCCAACCATTACCAGATCATTACCACAGGAGGTACAGTGTCCTCCCCCGTAATGTCCGGATCGGACGTGAGATTCGATCTGAGTCTCAATGAGCCTTCTGTGCTCATGCAGATCTACATGCAGTATTGATCATCAACCCGGGCTTCGACACCGAGGCCCGGTATTTTCCCATCTATTGAAAATTAGGAGATAGTTCATATATCCGTGCTAGTATTTAGCACGCATGACCCTCACCTGCGGATTTATCGGACTAGGCCTGATCGGTGGATCGATCGCCCGTGCATTGAAAACGATCGAAGACCTGCACATCACCAACATAGCCTACGATACCAATAAAAAATCCATAACACAGGCCTATGAGGACGGGGTCATCGACGAACTTGTATCGGAGATCAATGACAGTTTCGGTAAATGCGACTATATCTTCCTATGTGCCCCTGTCAGATTCAATATCGAGAATGCAAAACTTGTAAAAAAATACCTGAAACCGGGTGCGGTTCTGACCGATGTAGGCAGTGTCAAAGGCGAAATGCACAAAGCGATACATGATCTAGGTCTTGACGATTCGTTCATCGGCGGGCATCCGATGGCCGGAAGCGAGCGTGTAGGATATACCAATTCCAAAGCCAAACTCGTAGAGAACGCTTACTACATTCTGACCAAAACCGAAAAAACCGATGGTCGGAAACTCGAAGAATACAGAAACCTCGTGACGAAGATCGGTGCGTTACCGTTGATAATCCCTTATGAAAAACACGACTACATTACCGCGGCCATAAGCCACGTGCCCCATGTCATAGCCTCTTCACTAGTGAACCTTGTAAAAGACAGTGATTCCCCCGACGAAGAGATGAAGATGATCGCCGCAGGCGGATTCAAGGATATCACCCGTATCGCATCCTCGTCGGCGACGATGTGGCAGCAGATCTGTCTGTCTAACGCAGAGAACATATCGAAACTCCTGCAGGATTACATTGATTCACTGGAATCGATAAAACAATCCATAGTTGAACGTTCGTCGGAGGATCTTACGAACTTTTTCGATACTGCCCGTAAGTACAGGGACGGGTTCATCGATGCATCGAGAGGACCTATCAAAACCGCCAATACGATACATGTAGAGATCTACGATCAGCCTGGAACCCTTGCCGTGGTGGCCACGGTCCTTGCCGCCAAAGGAATCAACGTGAAAAACGTAGGCATAATCCACAACCGTGAAGAAGAGACCGGGTCGCTCAGAGTAGAGCTCCACGATGAAAAGGAAATGGAATCCGCAAAAGTGGCCTTGGAACAATACGGCTATTCCGTCAACATCGGATGACCTGGAGAACTAAAATAATCCGAATCCGATATGTGACTCCATGGAGAAGATCGAGATCAAAGAACTCGGAAAGCATGTAGATGCACTCAGCGATATCCGTTACAACTGGATGCTCGTCACTGCAGACAAAGACGGAAAATACAACACCCTCACCGCATCCTGGGGAGGGCTCGGATGTATCTGGAGAAGGGATGTCGCGTTCATCTTCATCAGACCTAGCAGACACACCTATGAATTCCTCAAGAGTGGAAAATTCTCCCTTACATTCTTCGACGGACATATGGACGAGCTCGGATACCTCGGAAAGACTTCCGGAAGGGACGTACCTGACAAAGCGGAAAAGGCAGGACTCACCCCCGTCTCCGTCGATGGTATCACCACTTTCAAAGAGGGTCGTCTCGTCATCAACTGCAAGACCCTTTACCAGGATGTCCTCGACAGAGAGAACTTCATAGACCCCGCGCTCGATGATGAAATGAACCCCGGAAACGAGAACCGTTCTGTCATGTTCATCGGAGAGATCGAGAGCGCATACCTCCTCTGAAACCTGAAAAAATCATCCCCTATTATACACATTATAATAGGGAAAAAACCCCCTAGACGGACGAACCGCCTAGGGATGGGGTTTTATCTTCACTGAGAGGCAGGGCCCCAAAGGAAGGAAATGACCAGTGCGGCAACAACAGCAACCGCCATGACGATTGCGATTTTCTGAGTGCCTTTGAGTTTGGGCATCTGCATGGTGTACACCTTTAATGTCCGATGTATAAAACTACAATATTATAACCTTTTGAACTGTGAAACGACAGGTCATCCGTCTAGACAGGACTTGTCGATGATATGAACGAAACTGGGCATCCCACCGATTAAGGTTATATCAGAAAACCGATGCACAAAGCATGACCAAAGTCATACTCCACACCAACATGGGAGACATCACCATCAAAATGCACACCGACATGCCCATCACCACCGGCAACTTCGTGAAACTTGCCAAAGAGGGCTTCTACAACGGTACCATTTTCCACAGGGTCATCGAGGACTTCATGATCCAGGGTGGCGACCCCGAAGGTACTGGAATGGGCGGACCCGGATACACCATCGAGGATGAATTCGGAAAGGGCCACTCCAACAAGAGGGGATTCGTATCCATGGCCAACACCGGACGTCCCCACACCGGAGGAAGTCAGTTCTTCATCAACACCGTCGACAACACCTACCTCGACAAAGAAAACTATTCCACTCCCTATGCACACCCCGTCTTCGGACAGGTCACCAAAGGAATGGACGTCGTAGATAAGATCCAGAAAGTCGCAACCGACAGAAACGACAGACCTCTTCAGGACGTTGTCATCGAGACCGTCGAGGTCGTCGAGAAATCCACCGAGTGATTTCTATGAGCGACCGCCCCAACAAACACGTTTACGAGGCCCTCGGTATGTCAAGGGTGACGATCATCGATGGAAAGGTCATCGATGTATCCGATCCCCAGCTGAAATACTGCCCCCTGTTCAACAAATACAGGAACATAACCACCATCGACAAACAGGCTGTCAAAGAGAATTTCGAATTCCGTATCAAGGACTTCGGAATGTGCACTGAAAACCGTATCGTCAGGAATGGAGATTATATTTCATTCGGAGTGTCCGAAATACTGAGCAAAGCCATCGAAGACGGAGTTATAGAAGGGGCGGTCATCGTAGCCGACGGTTGCGGTACTGCCGTGGTAAAAGAGGCTGCAGTGGTACAGGGACTCTGCGGAAGGATCTCCGGACTTGTCGAAACCTCCCCGCTCAACGTCGTTCTGGACGCCGTAGGGAGGGACCATGTCCTCGACCCTGAAACGACCCCTATCGACCAGGTCAAAGGTGCAGAGCTCGCGGCATCCAAAGGTATGAAGAGATTCGCCGTCACCGTAGCGATCGCAGACGATGCGGAGACCATCAGGAAGAAATTCGGTTCCGACGTCATCATTGTCGCGGTCCACACCAGTATGGTCAAAAGATGCGATGCGGAGAAATTCTTCGAGTACTGCGATTTCATCACATCATGTGCGTCCGGACATATCCGCGATATCGCCGATTCCAGAAGCGACATAGTCATCGCGGGAAACAAGGTCCCCATGGTCGGAGTCACCGAGATCGGTAAAGAACTGATACTCAACAAACTGGTAGCTATCGGCAAAAAACCATGGACAGGAACACCCGAAAGGGATGATCCCGCACCCATGCTCTAAACATGTTTTATGGTCAAGAAGGGGGATTCCCCCTTCGAGATCATTTTTTGAGTTTCTCTTTGAGTTTGGATCCGACTTTGGATTTCTTTCCAGCCTCTCCGTCGAGTTTCAGGAGAAGCTCCTTCTCGCTTTCAGTGACCTTCTTAGGTACGACTATCTCCAACTGGACATACATCGCACCGCGGGAACTGCTGTTGACGGAAGGAAGACCCTGTCCGGACATCTTGAGGAGCGTACCATGCTGTGATCCGGGAGGGACCGTCAGCTCGATGTTCTGACCCTCGATATTGGTAACGGTGATCGTTCCACCGAGGACCATGCGGGGGTAGCTGACCTCCGCCTTACGGTAGAGGTTGGATCCGTCACGTTCGAAGTCACGGTGTCCCTTCACATGGATGAAGACGTAGAGGTCCCCAGGGGCTCCTCCGTTGTAACCGGCATCGCCTGCACCGCCCACACGGAGACGCATTCCGTCTTCGACTCCGGGAGGGACGTTGATGTCGACCGCGGTGTCCTTGTTGAGGCGTCCGCGACCGTTACATTTGGGACAGGTCTCCACAGGGACCTTTCCTCTTCCGTCACACCTGGGACATTCGGACTGGGTCACCATGTTTCCGAACATGGACCTGCGGACTTCCCTGACCATTCCGCTACCGTTGCAGTTGGAACAGCTCTGGGTCTTGCCGCCTTTTCCACCGGTACCGTTACACTCGGTACAGGAGACGGAATGGCGGATCTTCACATTGGCCTTCTTTCCTTTCAAGACCTCGATAAGGTCGAGTTCGAGATCGTACCTAAGGTCTTCACCGTCACGGGGACCGTTGGGGGACCTTCTGCGACCTCCGCCGCCGAACATTCCTCCGAATAGGTCTCCGAAGATATCGTTCAGGTCCTCGGCATGGGTGAAATCGTCCATGGAGAAACCACCGGCGCCGAACGAACCGTCGACACCGGCGTGACCGTACTGATCGTACAGTTTGCGTTTCTCCTCGTCGGAGAGGATTTCATAGGCCTCGGAGATCTCCTTGAACTTCGCCTCTGCGACGTCCTTGGGTTCGGTCGTGATATCGGGATGGTACTTTTTGGCCAAACTGCGATATGCCTTCTTGATCTCGTCCTGCGAGGCGGTCTTGGATACGCCAAGCACCTCGTAGTAATCCCTTTTCTCCGACATTCCGAATTCCCTCTTCACTGATCGTCTACGATCTTGAAGTCGGCGTCCATGACGTTGTCATCGGCCTTCTTGGAGGATTTCTGGGCACCGGCCTGCTGCTGGGCCTGCTGGTACGCCTCCTGTGCCGCCTGCTGCTGCTCAGGGGTGGCGTTCTTGTAGATCTTCTCGGAGATGGGCTCGAGGGCCTTCATGAGTGCATCGGTCTTCTTCTTGATCTCATCGACATCGTCGGAAGTCTGGACCCTCTCGAGGTCGTTGATGGCCGCCTCTACGGAAGCACGCTCTTCGGAGGTGACCTTGTCTCCAAGCTCCTCAAGGGTCTTGCGGGTGGTGTAGACCATGGTCTCCGCCTGGTTACGGGCGTTGATGAGCTCCTCCTTCTTCTTGTCGGCATCTGCGAACTGCTCTGCGTTCTTGATGGCGGC
>JAKSHW010000101.1 GCA_024399195.1 archaeon
GATGCCATGCCCGATGTCCTCGACGGGACCACCGACGGCGGTATCGGATACGTTCTGGATCCCGAAGGTGTTCTCACCATTTCGGGATCGGGACGTATGGACGACTGTTCGGACGTCCTCCATGACGGGATATATGTCACAGACGCCCCCTGGGGCGGACAATACGCCCCCTCCGTCAGAACGGTGATCGTCGGCGACGGCATCACCTATATCGGCTCCAAGTCCTTCTATGGTCTCTTCAACCTCTCCGAGGTGGTCCTTCCCGGTTCCCTCGCAGGGCTCGGGTCCAATGTCTTCACACACTGTTTCTCCCTGGATTCATTCACCGGCGACTATCCCGGCATAGCCGACGACGGCCGCATCCTCCTGTCCTACGGTATGGACACGGTCGTCTCATGTGCATCCGGCCCTGCCGTCACTTCCGTCGGGATACCCTCCACGGTGACCTGGATCGCCGACGGGGCCTTCGAGGATGCGACCTTTCTGGAATCCGTCACCATCCCCTCGTCCGTATCGCGTATAGACGGATCCGCCTTCTACGGATGCATCTCCCTCTGCACCGTGACGAACCATTCCCCGCTCCCCCTCGTCAAGGGTTCCGAATCCTACGGTCATGTGGCATACTATGCCGAGACCCTCGTCAACGTCTCCGATGCGGCCGTCTTCTTCATCGACGGTTTCTGCAACGACCGTATCGTGTTCGTCGACGACCGTGACGGCACCCTCACCATAACCGGTCACGGCGAGATGGAGGACTACGGTCCCGTCGGACGTGACGTACCCGGGATCACCGCCGCCCCTTGGGCGTCCCATGCCTCCTCGATAAGGTCCGTCGTGATCGGCGAGGGTATACTCTCAGTCGGGAACGCCTCGTTCTACGGTTGTTCCTCCGTCGTCTCCGTGACCCTCCCTTCGACCCTTCTGTCCATCGGAGAGGATGCGTTCCACGGCGTCACCTCCCTCAGGACCCTGTCTCTGCCCGGATCCCTTGTATCGGTGGGCCCGGGTGCGTTCTCGGACTGTCCCTCCCTCGAGCGTTTCGACGGAGGTTACACAGGGATCGCCGACGGAGGCCGTCTCCTCCTCTCCCATGACCTCACCACGATCATCGCATTCGCCCCCTCATATGCCAACACCGTGACCGTCCCCTCCACCGTGGAACATGTAGCCGACGGCGTCTTCCACGGTTGCAGCACGCTCAAGAACGTCTACAGCCATTCCTTGCTCAGGTTCGTGAAGGGATCCACCTCCCACGGTCACATCGCGTTCTACGCGGACAACGTCTACGACCTTTCCGGGCGTTCCACGGCGGTCGTTTCCGGCGTATGCGGCGAAGGTGTCGAATACTCCCTCGGCTCCGACGGCGTCCTCGTTGTCTCGGGTACGGGCCGCATGGACGATTTCGGCATCACGCCCTATGGCGGTTCCATGGTCACTGACGCCCCCTGGGGCGGACAATACGCCTCCTCCGTCGTAACCGTGGTCATCGGTGACGGGATCTCGTCCATTGGAACGAACGCGTTCTACGGATGTACGTCCATCGCGTCTTTCGAAGGTTCCTACGAAGGTATCGCCGACGAAGGACACGTCCTCCTCACAAAGGACCTCGGCACCGTCGTCACCTGTGTCTACGCACCCTCCGTCACCGAGGTGACCGTCCCCTCCACCGTCACCGCCATCGAAATGGAGGCATTCGTCGGCCATACCAACCTCGTCATCGTAACGATACCCGCCTCCGTGGCGGAGATAGGCCTCTACGCCTTCCAGGGTTGTACCTCCCTGGAGACCTTCGGAGGAGACTACCCCGGCATCGTGGGAGGCAACATCCTCATGTCCCCCGACCTCCGCACCGTGGTCGCATACGCCGCAGGTTCCCCCGACGTCTATGTGATGATCCCCCCGACCGCCTCAGGGATCGCGGACGGTGCGTTCTACGGTGCATCGAACATCAGGGCGGTGACCGTACCCGCCGCCATGGAGTCCATCGGCTACAACGCGTTCTATGCATGCGAGGCGTTGGACACGGTCATCAACTATTCCGGTCTGACCTTCTCCAAGGGTTCCGCTTCGTACGGCGGTATCGCCCGCCACGCCGTGGAGATACGCGACCTCGCCGATTCCATGGACGAGATGACGGGAGGTGTCTGCGGCGACGGTGTCTTCTTCATCATAGACCACGACTGGAACCTCCGCATCCACGGTAACGGACGTATGGACGGCTACGAGGTGGTCGTCTACGACGATTCGCCTGTGACCGACGCCCCCTGGGGAAGGTCTCTCGCAGGGCTCGTGAGGAGCGTCACCGTCGGGGACGGCGTGGAGAACGTCGGCGACAACGCCTTCGTCGGATGCTTCGGACTGACCTCGGCCGTTCTGTCCGATTCCGTCGTCGATGTCGGCCGTTCGTCGTTCCGTGAGTGTGTCTCCCTCGTCTCGGTGACGATGGCCTCCGTCGTATCGGTCGGTGACGGTGCGTTCGAAGGGTGCAAGGCCCTTTCCCACGTGTCCGTGTCCCCGGCCCTGCAGGAGCTCGGAGAGGGGGTTTTCTCCGGCTGCACCTCCCTCGGACGCTTCGACGGACCTTATATGGGCATCTCCGACGACGGACTTCTCCTCCTTACCGAAGACCTCGGTACCGTGCTCCTCTGTGCACCGGGACGTTCCGCCACCTCCGTGACGATTCCTTCCACCGTCACCGACATCGGTGCGAAGGCCTTCTCGGGATGCATATACCTCGAATCCCTGACCGTACCTTCGTCCGTCACATGCATCGGAGAATTCGCCTTCGAGAACTGCGTCTCTCTGAAATACCTCGACCTGACGGGACTCGGCGAATACACCGAGCTGGGTTTCTGTATGTTCGACGGTCTCGTCTTCTACGGAACCGACGGCGTCACCGTCCTCGACGACGGCTCCCTTCCCGGACATCTCTTCGACGGGGACGGGGACGGTGTCCTCCGTGTCCATGAACACTTCCCCATCCACTACGTCTACACCATGGTCAGGCCCACCTGCTACACCGAAGGGCTCTGCTGGGGATTCTGTTCCTGCGGCGTGTATCTGAACGCGTTCGTCCTACCCGCCCTGGGACACGATCCCGTGTACCACGAAGGAAAGGACGCCACCTGCGAGGAGGGAGGTTGGGAACCCTTCGAGACCTGTACCCGTTGCAACCATTCCAGTTACAGCGCAGTACCAGCCCTGGGACACGACATCGTATCCCATGGGGGATGTCCTCCTACCTGTACCGAGGACGGTTGGTACGCCTACGATACCTGTTCCAGGTGCGACCATACGACCTTCGTCCGCATCCCCTCGTCCGGCCATGACTTCGTCCACCATGAAGGAAACGGACCGACTTGCACGGAACAGGGATGGACCTCATACAATGTCTGTGCCGTCTGCGGTCTTTCCGACCGTGTCGACATCCCCTCCCTGGGGCATGACCCCGTGTACCACGGAGGAATGGAGGCGACATGCACGGAACCGGGTTGGTATGCGTACGAGACCTGTTCCAGGTGCGACCATACGACCTATACCGAGATGCCCGCCCTCGGACACGATCCCGTACATCTCGATGGGAAGGATGCGACGTGCACCGAGGACGGATGGACCCCCTACGACGTCTGTTCCAGGTGCGGTCACTCGACATCCATGTCCGTTCCCGCCCTGGGACACGACACCGTCCACCACGAAGGAAAGGAGGCCACCTGCACCGAACCCGGGTGGGCCCCATACGAGACCTGTGTGAGGTGCGGTCTTTCCACCTATGCCGAGATACCCGCTTCCGGCCATAGCTTCGAACATCACGGAGGAAAGGAGGCCACCTGTACCGAAAATGGTTGGTGCGCATATGACGAATGTACCATATGCGGTCGCACGACATATGTGGACATACCCGCCCTCGGACACGACCTTGTACATTATGGTGGGAGGGAGGCTACCTGTACCGAGGACGGATGGCATGCCTACGATGTCTGTCAGAGATGCGACCATTCGACCTTCGAGACCGTATCCGCCCTCGGACACGATACCGTCCTCCACGAGGGAAAGGAGCCTACCTGCATCGAAGCAGGGTGGTATGCATACGAGACCTGTTCGAGATGCGACCGTTCCACGTTCAGCGGAATCGTCCCGCTCGGTCATGACCTCATACATCACGAAGGCAGGGATGCCACATGCACCGAGGCGGGATGGTTCGCCTATGACACATGCGACCGTTGCGGACACTCCACTTACTCGGCGATTCCCGCCATCGGACACGATACCGTGTACCACGAGGGAAAGGAACCCACCTGCACCGAGGCGGGATGGTTCGCCTACGAGACCTGTTCGAGATGCGACCGTTCCACCTATGTCGGGATACCTGCTTCAGGCCATATCCTCGTCCATCATGAAGGAAAGGAGGCGACCTGTACCGAGGACGGATGGTACGCCTACGACACCTGTGACATCTGCGGACATTCCACTTACTCGGCGATCCTCGCCCTCGGTCACGTCCTCGTCCTCCATGAAGGGAAGGCCCCCACCTATGACGAACCGGGTTGGAAGCCTTACGAGACCTGCGTCCGTTGCGTACATACCACTTTCGAGGAGATCCCCGCGCTCGTCCATGACACCGTCCACCACGAGGGCAGGGAACCCACCTGTACCGAACCTGGATGGAGACCCTACGACACCTGCAACGAATGCGACTACACGACCTATGAACAGCTGCCTGCCTTGGGACACGATCCCGTATACCACGGAGGAAAGGACGCCACCTGTACCGAGGACGGTTGGTGTGCCTACGAGACCTGTTCCAGATGCGGACACACCACCTTCGAGGCCGTACCCTCCCTCGGACACGACCTCGTCCATAATGAAGGGAAGGAGGCGACCTGTACTGAATACGGATGGGAGACTTACGAGACCTGTTCCAGGTGCGGTCTTTCCACATATGTCGTGACACCTGCCCTCGGACACGACCTCGTACACTGTGATGGGAAGGAGGCCACCTGCACCGAGGACGGATGGTACGCCTACGACACCTGCGAACGTTGCGGATACACTACTTTCGAAAGCATTCTTGCAACCGGTCACATCCTTGTACACCACGAAGGGAACGCACCTACCTGTGACGAAGACGGATGGCATCCCTATGACACCTGCACCGTCTGCGGTCACACAGACCGTATCGCCATTGCCGCCCTCGGACACGATCCCGTATTCCACGAAGGAAAGGACGCCACCTGCCTCGAAGGCGGATGGGCCCCCTACGAGACCTGTTCCAGGTGCGGATACAGCACCTTCGAGACCGTACCCGCGCTCGGACACGACCTCGTCCACCATGAAGGGAAGGACGCCCTGAAGACCGAACCGGGATGGTATCCCTACGATACCTGTTCCAGGTGCGGCCATACGACCTACATCGGTATCCCCGCCCCTGGTGTCGAGGTCGTCTTCATGGTCGACGGTCTTGAGTATGCACGCTACACCGGCGTCACCGGTACGTTCCCGCTTCCGGCGGACCCCGTGTCCGGGACAGGCCTCGCTTTCCTCGGATGGTCCGGATACCGTGAAGGCATGACCGTCGACGACGATACCGTGTTCCATGCCCTGTTCAAGGACTCTGTCTCCGTGTTCGACGTTTCCTTCGTCTTCGGAAAGTTCACCGTCTCCTATACGGCGGACTACGGAGAACCCGTGGAGGTCCCCACCATGGTGCCCACCAAGCCCTCCGTCGACGGTACCGAATACGTCTTCGCAGGATGGGAAGGATACACCGAGGGGATGACCGTGACTACCGACCTCGTGTTCCATGCCGTGTTCGAAGAGGTGGCCCGTGCGAAGGAACACACGGTCAGGATAGTGTACAACGACGGCACCGAGACGTCCCTGCAGGTCCCCGACGGATCGACCGTCGACGAACCGAGGCATGTGTACGCATACTACAGCGATGCAGGGATGACGAGGTCATGGGCGGTGACCAGCAGGATTGTCTGCGACATCACCGTGTACGCAGTGGTGCAGGTGTCCGGTTCCGCAGGGGATTCCTGTACCTGGACCCTCGACTTCTCCTCGGGAGAGCTCAGGATAGAGGGCGAAGGGGCCACCCTGACCTACACCTCCGTGACGAAGTACCCCTGGTACGCCTACAGGACCTACATCTCGTCCGTCCATGTCTGCAACGGTATCACATCCCTGGGAGACAGGGTGTTCTACAAGTTCAACTCCATGAACGAGGTCTACATCTCCGACTCCGTGAAGACCGTCGGCAAGTACGCGTTCTACAACGACACCTCCCTCACTCGTGTGGAGATCGGTTCCGGACTGACCGGTATCAGATACCAGGCCTTCGAGGGCGTCACGTTCTCCCTGTCCGACGGGACCTCCATGCAGGTGACCGTCGACAACCTGGTGAACAGCACCTTCGCGGGATACAGGGGAAAACTGGTCCTCGAACACGCCGCAGGTACGATTAACGGTCTCGTGTGGGACTTCGACGGAACGAACGGGGACCTGAGGATATCCGGAAACGGCCCCATGGCCGGTCTCGAGGACGTGGGGAAGTATCCCTGGTACGTCTACAGGCCCGTAGTGAAGGGCCTCACCGTCGACGAGGGTGTGACCTCTATCGGTGCATATGCGTTCAGAGGATACAGGAACATGGAGTCCGTCGTCCTCTCCGATACCGTTTCCAAGATCGAGAAGTATTCCTTCTCCAACGACACCGGTCTCGTCCACG
>JAKSHW010000102.1 GCA_024399195.1 archaeon
ATCTCGTGGAAGAATTCGCCAAGACCACTTATCGGCAGTATATCCGTTTGGATCTCGAAAACAATCCTGGGGAGAGGGGTATTTTCAAGGGCAATCTGGATGTGGATTCCATTGTGGAACGGATAGCCCTCTATACGGGGGAATCGGTCCTAAAAGGGGAATGTCTCCTGTTCTTCGATGGGATAGAGCATTGTGCCGAAGCTTATTCATCTCTGAAGTGGTTTACACAGGACGGTCGTTACGATGTCATCGCAACCATGACTTTTCCGGAATTCCTTATGCAGACTTCCGATTCTGCATTATCCCCTGTAGGGTATGTCGAGGACATACGTCTTGACCCTATGGATTTCGAGGAATTTCTTTGGGCCATGGGGGTTCCACAGGACATTACCGATATGGTGAGAAGACATGTTTTGGACGGAGTTCCCCTGGACGATTACTATCTGGATCGTATCGATGGTCTGTATCGCAGATACATCATCGTAGGTGGGATGCCGGAAGCCGTCAATGAATACGTTTCATCGAGGGACTATCCAAAGGTCCGTGCTATTCAGAGATCCATTCTGGAAAGGATACGTGACGATGTGGACCGTCACTCTACAAAACCAGAATCCAGAAAGATCGTCCAATGTCTTGAGTCCATACCGTTCCAGCTGTTCAAATCCAACAACATCTTCCGTTACAACGAGGTCTGCAGGAAGAATGCAAGCGGGAGGAAATACGATTTTGCATTGTTGTGGCTGGAAAATGCCGGAATCTCATTGCGTTCACGTAATCTGAGCGAACCCAGATCACCTTTGGCTATGAACGAACGCAACGACTCGTTCAAGATGTTCATGGCAGACACGGGACTTCTCGTATCCATGGTCGATCCTTCCTATGCGTACGAGATCGTCGTGAACGATCCGTATGTGAACAACGGGGCCTTCCTGGAATCGGCGGTCGCTTGTGCATTGCACTCTGCAGGATTCCCCTTGAGGTTCTTCCGTAACAAGGACAGTACGATGGAACTCGATTTCGTCATTTCCAAAAACAACGGATTGAACGTCATCGAAGTGGAATCGGGTAGAAAAAAGCGTTCAAGCTCGTTGTTGAAAGCAATGTCCACCTATTCCGGAACACATGCATTGAAAATATCGGGTGGTAACATTTTTGTGGACGGGAACGGCGTATTGCATCTTCCACTGTTCGCGTTATGGTTCTACGAAAACACGGTCCCAACTATACCTGAACCGGACCTGTCCTATTTCATGGGCGATACTCCCTATAAGGGGTGAACTGCAGTCCCGTAGATACTCTGTACAAGGGAGGCCCACTCGGGTAAGTGGGATAAATCCATATATCCTCAGAGGATAGGCCGTCGTATGGCTAAGACAAGCGTTCATTTCATTCTCAAGGGAAAGAGCGATTACAAGGACCTCGCACCCGTTTTCCCTAAGATCCTCAAGACCGCTTTGGAGATTTCCGACCAGGTTCCCGAAGAGGAGGAGATGGAGATGATCGTCCAGCTCAACCTCGATGACCTCGAACAGAACCGCAAACCCGAGGGATACATCAGGAAAGCAAGGATCAGAATGGTCTTCCCCCTCGACAGGAAGGAGTTCTACTTCCAGAGCTACAACAACAAGATCGTGGACCTCAACAAGATCAGGGACCGCACCGCCGCGATCCTCGACGAGGCCGGTATCAAATACGACCGTACCGAGGACGACGATATCAAGTTCGAGTTTCCCGTCTATAAGTGAATAAAACAGATCATGGCGGGTTTCCGGAACCGTCCCGGACCCGCCTTTTTCAATGGATCTTCAGATAGTTTCGGGATCGACCTTGTCGATGAGGACGCCCTTTCCGTCCTCGTAATAGTAGGATCCGTCGATCTTCACAAGGTAGAACGCGGTTTTGGACCTTACGGACTCGTCGATGGATCCATATTTTTCCTTGAGGGCGCTCTTTGCCTCCGATTCCTCCTCGAAGAACATGTTCTCGACGGTCTTTCCGTGAACGGTGGCGACAAGCCAGGGTCTGTAGCACTCCATCCACCTCAGATCGGTCTCGTCGAGCACAAGGTCTTCCGGATCGTCGTCGACGGTGACGGTCATGTGGCATTTCTCTTCCCAGTCCACCTCGACTTCGTCGGGATTCTCGGGATCGTAGGAAACGGTGTACATGTCATCGGGTCCTGCCTTCCAGCTTTTCTTCTCGGTGAGTGCCATGTCCGACCCTATCATCAACAGATATTTCAATCCTCATCGGGATATTCCACTTCGGTGTGTTCCGGCAGGAACATATCCGTGTCATGGTCGAAGTGGATGATGGCCTTCTTCAACGATTGGCATCCGTGGAATGCTCCCTCCCCTATTTCTATCACCGATTCGGGGATATCCACCGTGGTCAGGGACATACAGTCCTTGAACGCCTTGGTCCCGATCTCCAGCAGGTTCTCGTCGAAGACCACGGTCACGAGGTCGGCACAGCCCTCGAACGCGTGACCTTCTATCGTCTCAAGTTCTTCCGGCATCTTCACCGATACCAGTCCGCAACCTCCGAACGCGTTCCATCCGATCGTCGTCACGGTGTCCGGTACATCCATGGACTTCAGGGACCTGCATCCTCCGAAGGTCCCCGAGCCGATGGAGAGGACACCTTCCCGGAGGACCACCGTTTCTAACGATGTACAGCCTTTGAACACATCCCCCTCCAGGACGGACATGGGAATACCGTCCCCGGGTCTTTCGAACGTCACCGATACCAGGTCGGTACAGTCCTCGAACGCGGCTATGCCCACGACCTTGACCGTCCCGGGGATGGTGACGTCCACGACCTTGCACCCTCTGAACGCACCTTTGCCTATTGCAGAGACCCCTTCCGGAAAGCACACGGCCTTCTTGTCACCTGGCACTGCATAGAGGACCGTTCCGGACGAGTTGTACAGACATCCGTCGACCGAGGAGTAGGCGTTATTGCCCTTTTTCACATCTATCGATGAAAGCGATCCGCAGTTTTCGAAGGGATTGTTGACAATGGTCTTCACGGATGCAGGGACCTTTATCGTCTTCAGCGACGTGCATCCGAAGAAAGAGTTCTCACCTATTTCTTCCAACACCGGCGAAGGTACGAACCTTTCGAGCGAGGTGCAGTTCTCGAACGCATGGTATCCTATGGACCTCACCTTGTCGTCCAACACGGCCTCCTTGAGGAGTATACAGTCCTCGAAGGCGTATTCCTCGACCACGGCCACGTTCCTGCCGAAGACGACCGATTCCAAAGATTGGCATTTGCAGAACCCCAACGCACAGATCCTCGTGACGCTGTCAGGTATGGTGACCGTCACCAGATCCGAAGTGTGGAAGGCCTCGGGGCCTATCGATGTGATGTTCCCTGCGAATTCCACATAGTGGAAGTCCTCGTACGCCCATGGTACGATGTAGGCCCCGGTGTCCTCGTCGACCTTGAACAGCATATCCCCTTCCCCTTCGATGCGGATCACGTCATCGGCTACTTCCCAGGATATGGTGGAACCTTCGTATATGGGCTGCATGTCCCTTCGTATCCACGGGACCGTTAAAAAGATAGGTGTATCGGAATCCACCGAAAACTTGTTCTATACGATTGTTAAACCGTGGAACATGGACAATAAGGTGGCGAAGGCCTACAAAGCGGCCCTGCCCGTATCATCTCCGATCATGGCGGGGTTCATGGCGATAGGTTTGTCCTGCGGTCTTCTGACCGTGGTGAACGGTCTTCCCGGCTGGTACGCACCGTTGATGTCGGTCGTGATCTATGGCGGATCGTTGGAGTTCGTGACCATAGCCATGCTTGTGGGACCGTTCGCTCCGTTGGAAACAGCCGTGATGGCCCTTATGATCCAGTCGCGTCACCTGTTCTACGGCATATCCATGTTGGGGCGGTATCTGGGAAGGGATTGGAGGAAGGCATACCTCATCTATTCCCTGTCGGACGAGACGTTCTCCATAAACCGTTCCGTGGACCCTCCTGAAGGTGTCGACCGTACATGGTTCATGGTGGCTGTAAGTTCCCTCAACCAGGTCTCATGGGTGGCCGGTACGGCGATGGGGGCCCTCGTAGGTCCGATGATACCCTTCGATGTGTCCGGGCTGGGATTTGTGATGACCGCCTTGTTCACGGTCATCCTGGTGGAGAACATCCTGAAGGAAGGGCGTCCATACTTCGCACTGATTGGTTTCGTTTCCGCAGTGGTATGTCTCGCGGTGTTCGGTAGCGGGTCTTTCCTGATCCCCACATTGGTCCTGATGCTGGTCCTTCTGTTGTTGTTCAGAAAGAAGATTGAAAGGAAGGTGTGAACATGGAACTGGTAGAAGGATTGGCGGTCATAGCGATATGCGGTATCGTGACGTTGTTCACGAGGGCCTTCCCGTTCATGGTGTTCAAGGACGGTGACAGGTTGCGTCCGGGCATCTCGTATCTGGGATATGCTCTTCCAGCGGCCCTTTTCGCCATGTTGGTGGTGTACTGCCTCAAGGATGTGGATTTCATGGACGGGGTGTACGGGATCCCGGAAGTGGTCTCCATACTCTTCACTGCTGCACTCCATGTAAAATGGAGGAACATGATACTTTCCATAGTGGGCGGTACTGCGTTCTACATCTGTCTCAATTACATTTTGACCTTGTTGTAGACGTCCGTCTCATATCGATTCGAAGTCCTGGGAACCTTTGGTATTCCCCAGAAGCCAGTCCACCAGGTTCAGATGGACCACGCCCTGACAGGACATATCGAACCTGTCCATCGAAAGTACGTATTTGGGATGGTTGTCCTGTATGGTGAGCAGCGATCCGAACTCTCTTTCCCTGGTTTTCTCTTCTCCCATCATGTATGTAACTTGGACATACGCCTTTTTCCCGTTACGCTCCACGATGAAATCTATCTCGGACCTGGGTGTGATCCCTACCACGACCTTGTACCCGCGTGCAACCAATTCGTTGTACACCACGAGTTCCAGGTTGACCCCTATGTCCGAACCGGAATCCACGGAACGTGTATTTCTCAGTCCAGGGTCCGTACAGTAGTATTTCTCTGTAGATGCGAGGATCTTCTTTCCTTTTGTATCGAAGCGTCTGACCTTGTCGACCACAAGGGAGCTGATCGCATATGCGACATAGTTGTAGACCGTTTCGGTCGATTTCGGCATTTTGTTGACCTTGAGGTATTCCACGACGTTGTTGACGGAGAAAAGCCTTGACGAGTTGTCTATAAGGTAGTCCACGATCCTTATCAATATCTCTGGATTTTTAATATTGAACCTTTGCATGATATCCTTTGATACGATGGAATCGTATACATCGGAAAGGTATGTGGAGATATCCATGTCCCTTTCGAAAAAGAACCTCTGGGGAAGACCTCCCCATTTCAGATAGTCCTCGAAGGTTTTCTCGTCCACCTGTTGTCCGTTCAGCTCCTTCAACAGGGTTACTTCACGATAGGTGAACGGCTGTATACGGAATTCAACGTAGCGTCCTGTGAGTTCGGTTTTAAGTTCCGAGGATAGCAGTTTTTCGTTGGACCCGGTGATGAATATGCTGCAATCGTATGATACTCTCAGTGAATTGATGGCATCTTCGAAATCGTCCACTTTTTGTATCTCGTCAAAGAACAGGAAATAGGCCCCATTGTCTCCGATCCTGTCTGAGATATATCTCTCCAAGGAGACAGCATCCTGCAGATCACGGTACTTGATCATTTCGAAGTTCAGGTACAGGATGTGTTCCTCATCTACATGCGAGTCCCGTAGTTCCTGCATTATCTGTTTCAGGATCGTGGATTTCCCACATCTTCTCATTCCGACGAGGATCTTTATCAGGTCGGACCGGTAGAACGGACGAATGCGCGATAGGTACATTTCCCGTTTCAGAATCTCCATGGTGCAGTATCGGGAAAATCGTTTAAAAATTTTCGGTACATCGAAAAATAATTGAAAATTTTGAATTGTTTTCGATGTATTGAAATTTCTATTCAACCAATGTTCGATATTCCAGATAACCTATGGAGTATGCCACTTTTTTGGACCAGTTTTTAGAAATAGTCATCGATGTATCGTTTCCCTATGAGCGAATCATCTCCTAAACTGTTGTTCGTGAACGCCTGCGTACACCGTGACAGGTCCCGTACCGACCGTCTTGCACGTGCACTTATCGACAAGGTCGGTCCCTGCTCGGTCAAAGAGGTGGTTCTGGAGGATATCGATCTTCCAAGGGTCGATACCGGATATCTGGACAGACGTGACCGTGCCATTGCCGAGGGGGACTTCTCAGACCCTATGTTCGATATGGCCAAGGACATTCTGGATGCGGATGTTATCGTATTGGCGTCCCCCTTTTGGGAGAACACTTTCAATTCCTTCCTAAAATCTTATCTTGAATGTGTGAGCGTTCCCCGTCTTACCTACAGGTACAACGAGTCCGGGTTCCCGGAAGGGGCCTGCAAGGCCGTGCTGTACTACGTCACCACACGTGGCGGACCCGTTTCCGACGAGGAGGACAACGGATACAAGGCCATCGAAGGCACTGCCTTCACCTGGGGTATAAGGAAAACCTTCATCGTCAGTGCATCGGGACTCGACATAGTCGGTAACGACGTCGAGGCCATACTTTCAGATGCCGTTTCCAAGATAGAACTCATCTGAAACGGTTTCCCGGAGAGAGGTCCGTTTTAT
>JAKSHW010000103.1 GCA_024399195.1 archaeon
TCGTCACCCTTGTAGGTTCCTTCGACGTCCTTCACTTCGACGACGGCGGATTCGATCGCATCCACGATTGCTCCGAGATCGCCCTTGGTGAAGACATCGATAAGGACGTCCTTGATGCTCTCACCGAACTCTACGGAACCGGACACGGAGGTCTTGATCTCGGTTTCGGAGACCGTGGCCTCAATGGATTCCGCAGAAGCATCGATACCGCTGTCCTTGACCGTTACTTCGACCTTGTCGACTACAACGACATCCTCACCGTCTACGGTTACGACAACCTTGTCCGCGACGAAGGTCTTCTCATCAAGGTCGATGTCGACACCTTCGATGACTACCTTGCTTGCGGAGGTTCCATCGTCCTTGCTGATGACGACGGTACCGTCCTCGGAGATCTTGACCGAACAGGTTCCGGAATCGCAACCGACGGTGATGACCACAGTGTGTACACCATCGTAGATCACTGCGATACTGCAGGAGAACTCATCGGTGGCGGTGGAGATCTCAAGGTATCCGTTTCCAGGAGTGACGTCCAGTTTGAACTTACTGTTGTAACCAACGACCTCTGCGTTGACGGTGAACACGTTCTTGTTGGTGATCTTCGCATTTGCCTGGACGTCATCGGTCTTGACCTCAACGGCCACATCGATGATTCCACCGAGAACGGAGATTCCCAGGGAGCACTCGTCCTTGAGAAGTTTGAAGGACAGAGTGGTACCGTCTTCGGTCACAACGATGACAGAGACGATGTCATATCCGTCACGGTCGATGTCGAAGGAAACAGCGGTCTTCTCGTTATCGAACTTGGCTTTGACCAGTCCGTTGTCGTTGCTGACGGCGATGTCGAACTCGACATCCTTGTCGACGACCACGGTCGCATCGATGGCGACGGTCTCGATGACCACGTTCACACCGACGATGACGGTTCCGTTGCCATATGCGAGTTTGACGAAGTACTCGTCCATCTTGACCTCCAAGGAACACTTGAAGGAATCATCGATAGTGTCGAGATATGCAACCACACCGAATCCATAGACGGTGACGTCGATCTGGGCGAAAGCTCCCTTATCGGACACCTGGACGGTGATACGGTCGGAATCCGCACCTGCGGTAAGACCTACGGCATATCCTTCACCGATACTCATGGAGAACTCGGCGAAGATTCCGTCGTAATCATAACCGAGGTCCATGGAGAACTGTCCCTCTTCATATGCTGCTCCGGCGGTGAATCCGACGGTCTCGAACACAACCCCGACTGCACCGTTGTCGAACGCATAGTATACTGCCAGGGCGAACCTCTCGTGGGCGACGGATATTACGATCTCGTCTCCCACATTGACATCTACGGCGTAGATTCCGTTGGTGAAGAACACGTCCATGAAGTCTTCGACCTCGTCGTATTCCATAGTGAACCTGTATTCGCCGTAGGTGAAGCTGATGTTCGCACTGTCCTCGGTTCCACCGTACTCGACAGATGCGTTCAGGACGATGTCCTCGGTCTCGAAGTTGACGTTGATGTCGAGGACCTCGTTGAACATCAGATCGAAGTGGTTCTCACCATAGTCGCAGTTGACGAGCACGATGGTGTCATCGCCGATGTTGACGTTCACGGACATCTCGAGAGGTTCTACAGACATCTCGAAGGTCATATTGACACCATCGTCACCGTATCCGAACTGGAGTTCTCCTCCCTCGGAAGCGATGGAGAAGTTGACCTCCTCAAGTACGGTGGTTGCGGAAAGGTCCATGCTGACATGTACGGAGTCGAGCAGGGTCTCTTCCAAGACGATGGTGTACTTCTTGTCGGCATATCCGATCTGACAGGTGTCGGATCCGTTCTGGATATAGAGGGATGCGGAGTGGGCACCGTCGTAGGTGTACTCGGCCCTGATCTCAAGCTCTTCCACAGTGTAGGAGAGGTTGGCTTTGACATTACCCTCGTTGTAGCTCATGACAGCGATGTTACCCTGTTTGGAGACCTCCACATAGGCGACCATGTCGTCCTCGGTGGCGGTTGCGTCCACATGGATCTCGACCTCACAGACGGTGGCGTCGATGTCCACACCGACCTTTCCATCGATGACACTGACGGCCATGTCGGCACATCCGGTGTTGACGGTGATGATCAGCTTGGTGGTGCTCTCATCGGAGTAGTATTCGACGGTGAGCAGTGCATCGTCCGCATCGATATCGAAGGTTTCGATCACACTGTCCACGATGAGCTTCACACAGGTGAAGGTCTCATTAGACTCCGCCTTGAGGTAGAAGTACTCAGAGCTGACCTCGATGTCGAAGTAGCAGACGGTGCCGTCATAGGTCACGGTTCCGTCCACATCGGTCTTTCCGATGGTGTCGGAAACATCGAACTCAACTGCGGTTCCGTCGTATTTGACGGACACTCCCCTCTCATCGGCCTTCACATCCAGGTCGAAGAGGTCGAGACTGTCGCTGACGACCACTGCGAGAGTGAGATCGTACATCCTGACGGGACATTCGAGATCGAAGGACACTTTGCTGTCGTCGAATACCGCACCGAGATGGCTGATGTCGGAATCTATGGAAATCTTTCCATCGACGGTTTCATCGTACTCGAAGTCGACAGTCACTTTGGCCTCATCGATGACCCAGTCCACATCCACAGACACGGCCGCATCGAGGTATTTCGCAACGAGACTGTTCTCGTGGTTGATGACGGTAAGATCGGCTTTCTTCTCCTCATCGGATACAACGAGACCGAAGTCCACATTGTAATCATCGGTGGTAAGGGTGAATACGACCTTGTAGGTGGTGTCTACGTAGTCGAGATCGGCTTTGAAGACATCGTTCTCGAACACGATGCATACGGTGGAGGATTCTCCTCCGATCTCTGCATCCACTTCGAGTTTTACATTTTCGAACTTCCAGACGGTATCCTCGATGAAGACGCCGTCGGTGTACTCCATTGCAGCATGGTCTTCGCCACGGACAAGGGTTACACTGCAACCGTTGGTCTCATCGGAGAGGGTCAAGGATGCACAAAGGCCGAACTCGCTGTACAAGCAGTCGAGGGTGGACCTGATGTCTCCCCTGTCGAATGCGAGAACGAATGCCACGTTCTCCGCATCGATGTTGAGGCGTCCGACGGAATCGGCTCCGACGATGGAGTCGACAAGCTTCACGGTAACGGTCTCTACGGTCCAATCGATGTCGATGTTGCCGGAACCGTTGTCCGCTTTGACGAGGCACTTGTTGTCACCGGACACCAGGGAGATGTCCAGAGAGATGGCCTTGTCCAACACGATCTCCATTTCAAACACGGTGGTTCCGTCGTCGTAACCAGCGGTGAGGACGGTGCTGTCAGCCGTGTATATGCCGCTTGCCTTGAAGAGTCCCACGGTAAGCTCTACACAGACGGTGTACACCTCGGAATCGTATCCGGACACGACGTCAAGGGCGACATATCCATAGACGAACTCCACGGAGAAGATGTCTCCCTCGATCTCGGCGAAGAATGTGAACTCGGAAGATCCGATCTCTACAACACCTTCCAGTCCGGACTCGCCGGTGAATACCTGTGCGAGTACGGTGACTCCCATGACGGACCAGTCCACATCCACGTCGACGGTATCGGAGACCTCTACCTTGACATAGTGGTTATCGGACCTGACGACGTCGATGGACACCATAACGGGCTCAGGAAGCTCGATGTCGATGTCGACGGAGAGGTCGTCGTTCTTGAACAGAGCCTTGGCGACGAACTTTCCATCTTCGTAGGTGACGTTGGCGATGTTGGAACCGTTGTAGTCCACACCCATGTGCAGAACGGGTTCCTTCTCGTTGTTGGCTCCGAAGCGGAACTCGAACTCCTCGACGACGAAATAGACCTCGACGGACTGGAAGTCCTCACCGAGGTAGGTCTTGAAGTAGTTAGTACCTACAACGATGCTGATGTCGACGCTTTCTTTCTTGAGGACCAGGGTGGCCTCGGTATCGGATCCTACGGTAACGGATACGTTTCCTTCGAAGTTGAACAGATGTACCTCTGCGGTCACATCCTCGTAGGATGCTTCACAGGTAAAGGTGGTTCCGGATCCGTTCTTCACGAAGGTGGCGACGATACCGTACTCCTTCTCGATCTCCAAGGAGACAAGATATTCCACGGTCTCGCCCATCTCGACGGAGAAGGTGGCGGTGACGTCTTCGGTCTCCACTGCGATCTCCGCATCGGAGAATCCGTGCTCATCGAAGTTCACGGAGAGGTCGCACTCGACACCGTCGAGGTCGACAGAAAGGATGACTCCGCTGACCTGGTCGACCATATGGGCCTGGACCGTGAATCCGGGACCGTTGTAGACGACCTTGGCCATCAATTCGCCGTCCTTGTTCGTCACATCGATGGAACAGGGACCGTAGGTGAGCTCGACATCGAACAGACTGACGCCATCCTTGTAGTCGTAGTAGACGTAGTTGTCGGTTACCTCGAGATTCACGTAGATCTCCTGGATGTAACCGGAATAGGTGATTCCGCATCCGACGTACACTTTATCAGACAGAACACTCGCAGAACAGGAGATTCCGTCCTTATCCTTTGCAAGCATGATGCCGGTGATGTAATCTCCGAAGATCATCATAAGGATCTCATAGGAGGGGACCTCGTCGATCTCGAACTCGGCGATCAGAATGAGACCGTCGTTCATGACGGAAGCGAAGCACTTATCGAATCCGTTCTCATCGAATTCGGCCTTCAAGGTCGCGGTGACTCCATCGAGTTCCATGGTGAAAACGAGTTCGACGGCAGCTTCGTCCTTTTCGAACAGTACACTGAATCCAGGCGCGTGGGCACCCATAAGGATGTAGGAAAGGTTCTCCTTGGACGCAACGGCGAATCCGAACTCACCGTAGGTGAAGAGGATGTCCACATCGAACAGGGAGTCCGCATAGGCGACGTATGCGTGGTTGTCGGTTCCCTCGAAGCCGAGTTCGAAGGCCTGTACACCGTCGGCATAGGTCACGGCCACGGCCACGAGACGTCCTTTGATGTCTACGTGCACGGAGGCATCCACGCATCCGTCCTTGACGGCAGCGACCGCGTTGATGGCGAATTCACCATAGGTGAAGAGCACATCGAAGTCACCCTTGCCATCGTTGAAGGACACGGAGGCGTGGTTGTCGGTTCCCTCGAAGCCGAGTTCGAAGGACTCGATTCCGTTCTCGTAGACCACACACACGGAAGCGGTACGTCCGGAGAGCTTGACGATGGCATCGATATCGGCGTATCCCTCTTTACCGGATACTACCAGGTTCGCACTGAAGGGACCGTAGGTGAAGAGTATGTCGAAGGCTCCCATGTCATCCTTGTAGACTGCGTATGCATGGTTGTCGGTTCCGTCGAACCTGAAGTCGTATGCCTGGACACCGTCGGCGTAGGTAAGGGCTGCGGAGATTGTGCGTCCCTCGATCCTGGTCTCGGCGGAGACATCGACGAACTCGTCGTTTGCGGACACGACGGCCTTCACGTAGAACTCTCCGTAGGTGAAGAGGACATCGAAGGAGCCTACACCGTCCTTGTACACGGCGTATGCGTGGTTGTCGGTTCCGTCGAACCTGAAGTCGTATGCCTGGACGCTATCAGTGTAAGTAAGGGCTGCAGAGACGGTACGTCCCTCGAGACCTACCTTTCCTTCCACAGACAATGCCTCTCCGTCGTAATCGACGTCGGCATCCACGGAGAAGGCTCCGTACTCGAAGTGTCCCTTGACACAGCGATCGCTGTCGGAATACTTGGCGACGAAACTGTTGACGACACCTTCGAACTCAAGGACGTACTCCTGGAGACCGTCGGTGTACACCACACGGTTGCGGATGAAACGGTCGCTGCTGTCGTAGAGGACATCTACGCACTTCACAGAATCGTCGATAGTGGATTCGAGGTCGAACTCGCCATCGGACATCACGAAGTGGACGTCTGCGGAGAACGAACCTTTCTCGTACCTTACCTGGAACTTGTTGATCTCGCTCTCAAGGTCGATATCGAGCTCGGTGATGGCACCCTCGAAGACGGTCACAGTGACGAGCTTCTCTCCACCGACCACGGTGGTGATGGTCACGGTGTGTACACCGTCGACACGTTCGATCTTTGCAGAGGACTCTCCGATCGCAACGTAGAACGTTCCATTGGACTCGTGGACGTCTGCCTCTACAAGATAGTCGGAGTAGGACAGATGGATGTCCGCCTCAAGAGTTTCCTTGTAGAAGACGAAGACCTTGTTGGAGCCCTTCTCGAGATCGATCGTGAGAAGTTCGAGTCCGTCTCCATAGACCATGGACGCAAGGACATCGACATTCTTGAGTGCGCTGAGTGCAACCGATCCGTCTTTGAGCATGAGCACTGCGGAGTACTCGCTGAGCTTGGCTATCAGGACTGCATCGTGACCGTCCACTGTGGCGGACACGCTGAAGGGACCGTATGCGAAATAGAACTTGCCGGAGTAGGTTCCATCATCGTATTCGAACTTGGCGTAGTTATCGGTACCGTCGAAACCGAATCCGAAGGATTTGATTCCGTTCTCGTATACGGCATAAGCGGTGGCGGTGCGTCCGAGGAGCTTGACCACGGCATCGACATCGGCGGAACCGTCGTCGATAGACGCGGTGACCTCGATGCTGAGGGGACCGTAGGTGAAGAGGACGTCTGCACTTCCGACACCGTCCT
>JAKSHW010000104.1 GCA_024399195.1 archaeon
CTTCCGGCCGCTTCTAGGAACTCGGGGATCCCGTCGAAGGTGTTGTGGTCGGTCAGGGCTATGATGTCCAATTTCCGTTTTACAGCTTCAAGGACTATCTCCTCGGGGGTGAAGGTACCGTCCGAGTATACGCTGTGCATGTGCATGTCCGCTCTCATTCTTCCACCGTGTATGTAGTGGGTGATGCATCCTGCCGATAAGGTGTTAACCCTTGTCCGATATACCCACATGTGGAATATCTGGAATACGGCGAGGAGGAGCTTTCCTTCCTGAGAGGTGCGGATCCCGTGCTCGCGGAGGTCATAGACAAGGTAGGTATGCTGAAGATGCCGGTGGACCCCGACCTGTACACCGCCTTGGTACGCAACGTCATCGGTCAGCAGATAACCATCGCCATATACGAACGCACCTGGGCGGAGTTCCAGAGGCTGTTCGGGGAGGTCCCCGATCCACGGAAGGTCATGGACGCAGGCGTGGAACGTCTGAGGGCCATGGGGATACCCTACCGCAGGGCGGAGTATATCATCGGCATATCGGATGGTGTGGTTTCCGGGACGATAGACGAAAGGAAAATGGCCGCCATGGATGACGACACCGTCTTCAAGGCGTTGGATTCCATCAGAGGTATAGGGCCGTGGACCGCCGAGATGACCATGTTGTTCTATCTACGCAGGAGGAACGTGTTCAGCTTCCTCGATGTGGCCCTCATACGCGGTCTGAAACGTATGTACGGTCTGGATGAGGTCACCAAGAAGGATTTCGAGGTGTACCGTTCCAGGTTCTCACCTTATTGTTCGGTCGCCAGCCTGTACATTTGGGAAGTGGGAGAGGGAAGGGTGTCTGTAGAACATCGGGACATCTTGTGACTGCTACTTCCAAGGGATATGGAAAAGGGGAAGTGGGGACGGAAGTCCGTCCCGTGTTTCATACGGTTTATCTGCGTGCCTGGCTTTTCAGCAGGACGTACACGAACAACGGTCCGCCGATTATCGAGGTTATCACACCTACGGGCAGGCCTGCAACGACCACTGATTTGGCTATCAGGTCGCATACAAGGATGAAGACCCCTCCGAACACGGCGGAGGCGGGGATAAGGTACCTTCCATCCGAACCTATCACCATACGTACGATGTGGGGAACCACCAATCCCACAAACCCGATGGTACCTGTGAAGGAAACCACCAGGGCGGTCGTGATCGATACGATCAGGAGGATGAACAGACGCATCCTGTTAGGGTTCATACCCAGGGACTGGACGGCGTTGTCGTCCAAGGACAGGATGTTCAGTTTATCGGAGAGCAACATCATCCCGCCTGTGCTGATGACCGCGGAACCGACCATGAACGGTAGGTTGGACCAGCTTATGGCACCGAGGTTTCCGAGGTTCCACCTGTACACGTCCGCAAGGTCGTCCGGATCCGCCAACAGCATCATCAGGGAGGTGGTCGCACTGAACATGTACATCACACCGATACCGGTGAGGATCATGCGTGTGGGGGAGGCCTTCTTCACCTGGCAGAAGAACAGGATCACCGCCATGGGGACCAAAGAGAACACGAAGGCGTTGATCACCGTCTGGAGGTCGTAGGATACGAAAGGTACGAGGCTGACCCCCCATATGGTCAACAACGCCACACCCATGGAGGCTCCGGACGAGATACCTGCGGTATACGGGTCCGCCAAGGGGTTCTTCATGGCACTCTGCATAGCGACACCGCAGACCGCCAAGGTGGCCCCTACGGCGACGGTACCTATGGCACGGGGTGTACGGAGCTCCCAGATGATGTAGTCCTCTTTGTGGCCCAACTGCGTGTCGCGGACCGCCCCTGTAAGGTGCTCGTAGAGCACACGGTAGGAGTCGAGGAACGATATGTGGTAGTCCCCTATGCTCAGAGCCAATCCGACGGTGACGAATACCAGCACCACGCATGCGATGATGAACAGGACCTTTCTGTGGGTGAAGTTCCGGTACGCGGACCTGAACACGTTGTAGTCGCCCATGTCACCAGACCTCCTTCTTCGTCTTGAGGATCAGGTACAGGAAGATCGGTGCACCTATGAACGACATGATTATCCCTACGGGAAGTTCGTCGGGAAGCACGACGCATTTCGATATGTTATCTACGATCAATAGGAAAAGTCCTCCGAACACCGCGGAACCGAGTATCACGAACCTGTTGTCGGAACCGGTTATCTGTCTGACTATATGGGGTACGACCAGTCCCACGAAACCGAGGATACCTGTGAAACTGATTATCGAGGCGACCATCAGGGAAGATATCACCAGACAGATCAGACGGAAGTTGTCGGGGTCCACACCGAGGCTTTTTGCGGAGGCGTCCCCCAGGGTCATGATGTTCAGTTTCTCGGATACGGATGCGAGAACGACCGTTCCTGCGGTCACGACCACTGCCATGGTGGGCACGGATTCCCAGGACAGGTCCTGTAACGAACCGATCTGCCACACATAGGCGGCGGCCATGGACTGACTGTCGGCGGTGGTCATCACCACGGTGCTCATGGATCCGAACAGGTACGATATCGCCACTCCCGTAAGGATAAGGGTGGCAGGTGACACGTTGGTGAACTTGCTGATGACTATCATCAGGACCGCGGGTATCAGTCCGAAGAGGAAGGCGTTGAACACGATCCCGTAACCGCCGTTCGTCACGGTGAAACCCATGACCATGGCGATGGTGACACCGAAGACCGCCGCGGAGGATACCCCCGTGGTGTACGGGTCCGCCAAGGGGTTCTTCATGAGGCTCTGCATGGCGGTACCGGCTACGGAAAGTCCCGCACCGGCGACGATCGCTATGATCGCCCTGGGGAGACGTACGTTCCATATGACGTAGTCGTCCCACCACGGTTCGCTACCGAACTCGTACTCCACACCCTGCAGATGTTTGATGACGTAGTCGTACACGTCGAGGAAAGGTATGGAACGCTGTCCGATAGACAGTGCCAACCCGCCCATGACGACTATCAGGACCAGACAGACCAGGATGAGGGAGACCCTTCTCCATACAAAACGTCTGTAGTCCTGGTATTTCTCGTCGAAATCGACCATGTTAACCCTTCGTGGTGCCGTCGGGCCGGACGACCACTCCCGTCTCCGCATAGGGGCTGGTCCAATCCCCGTTCTCGATGGGTGCGACCGAGTCCTGTATGACGATGTGCGGACGTCCATGGTCGTCGAATATCTCCACATCGACGTTGTACACTGTACGCAGGGCGTCGACGGTGATCACGTCGTTAGGCAGTCCCGCCGCGTAGATCCCCTTGTTGTAGAGGAGTATCATGTTATCGGCGTACTTGGCGGCGATGTTGAGGTCGTGGCTGATCATTATGACCATGATGTCCTTCTCGCGGGACAGTCTCTTCAGGGTCTTGGTGACCTCCAGCTGATGGTGAATGTCGAGGTTGGACGTGGGTTCGTCGAGAAGGAGGAGACGCGGCTCCTGTACCAGTCCCCTGGCGAGGACGACCCTCTGACGCTGCCCCGCGCTGAGCTCGTTGAACGGCCTCAACGCAAGGTCGATGATGTCAAGCTCCTCCAGGGCCTCGTATACCTTGCGGAGGTCGTCCTCCCTGGAACCCCATTTGCTGTAGGGATGTCTTCCCATCATGACGGTGTCCACCACCGACAGGGGGAAGGAGTCCGAAGAAGTGTAGGGGACGTATCCGATGTCCTTGGCGAGCTCTTTCAGGGGGATGTTCTTCACATCGTCCCCGTCGACCATCACCGTCCCCTTGTCCGGGGACAGTATCCTGTTGATGCAGTGTATGAGGGTGGACTTCCCCACGCCGTTCGGTCCGATGATGGATATGAACTGCGCCCCTTCCAATGTAAGGGTGACGTCCTTCAGCACGGGGGAGCTGGAATAACCGAACGTCACACCGTCTATGTCGATCTTCATGGTATCCGGTGGAAAAAGGGTGTCACGGTAGGGGGACGGGCCCCCGTACCGTGTGTTCAACTGCTGAGCGTCTTCGCGAGGTCGGAATCGAGGACGAAGATACCTTTGGAGACATCGAAGTTTCCGGAAAGGTTGTCGATGAAGAGATCGAGGTACTCCTGGTGGACGGAGTCTCCGAATCCCTTGTCGAAGAGTCCGGGATAGAAGTACTCGGCGACGTAGGCGGTCTTGATGAGGATGGGGAGGTTGTTGTCTACGACGAACAGGTTACCTGCCTTCACCGCATCGGTCTCCTTGTACCTGTCGTAGTGCTTGTTCCAGATGTCGAGGACGTCGGGGTTGTCGGTGGCAGGGTTGTAGTCGTAACCGGCGGGGTTGGCGAGACCGACGATGAAGTCGAAATTATAGTCGTAGAGCCATTCGAACCCTGCGGAGCAGAGCCTGTAGGCGTCCCAGTCGACCTTGTCGATACCTCCCGCATTGGTGATTATGGTACCGTAGTTCTGCTGGGTTCCGTAGATGACGTTGTATCCGAGGACCATTCCGGACTTCACGTCCTCTTTAGCGAGGGTGGAGGTCTTGGCGGATATCCTGTCGAGGACGTCCTGGGTGAACTGTACGAACTTCTCGGCCCTCTCGGTGGATTTGGTCATGAACCCGTAGGTGAGGTATGCGGAGAGGTTGTCCGCGGCCTCGAACGCGAGCCTGATGACCTTGATGTTGCCGGTGGCCTCGAGGGCGGGTTCGTTGGTAAGGTTGCTAACGTAGGTGTTGCAGATGACTGCATCGAGCTTTCCAGCGATGTCGGACATCTTCTCGACCGTGGGGTTGGTACCGAGGTTGGGGACATTCCTGTCGTAGACGTCCTTGAAGAGGACGGCGTCCTGGGTGGCGGAGCTCACTGCGATGACCCTGTCATCGAGACCGAGGATCTTGGTCGCGAGGGCGGCGTCGATGCTGACGGTGTAGATCGTGTTGATGGGGTACTTGAAGCTCTCAGGGGCCTTTTCCATCACGTTGTAGTAGTACGCGGTGCAGGATTTGCCTGCGATAAGGTTCTCGGTGAGGGCGACGTCGTTGTTGTCGACCTTTCCGTCGCAGTTAGCATCGGCGAAGGGGTTGAGGTTCTTGTTCCAGTTGTTCTTCTTGATGATGTCCTTGATCAGGGATACATCGTCGTCGTCGAGGTTGGAGTCTCCATCGGCATTGCCGTAGATGAGAAGCTGTCCGGGGACGGTGTCCACCTTCTCGTCCGAGCCGCCGTTGAGCATGAAAACGGCCGCACCCGCCACGACGAGTATGGCGACGATGATGACTGCAGTGATTTTTACGTTCATGACAATCGTATTGGACAATATATCCTAGAATATTAAAATGTATTTCAGATACAGATATTAACGTATATTGGTAAAATTATTACATAACGCATATAATAATGGAGATTAACAGATTCGTTACATATTGCTATGTAGAACCGCCCATTTTCTCAGATGTCGGTTTGGAGACACATCTGTTCGAGACATCCATCGTTCTATGATCGGGTGGCGAGGTAGCGGCCATCCTTAACGTCCTTCGGAAATGTCGACCGTATGGTGACGGTTTTTGCACCATACGGTCTGAAAAAGGTTCGGAAGGTTATTCGCAGCAGGTGGGTCTGACGTTCTTGAGGGCGACTTTCCAGCGTTCGTCCTTCAGGAATGACCTCTCGGCGTTCTCGTCCATCTCCCTGTAGAGCTTGTACGGTACGGCGAAGGTGAACTTGTCGTTCTCGCAGAAGGCACGGGTGTAGAACTCGGACATTCCGAGGGTCGCTCTGGGACAGTCCTTTTTGCCTTCCTGGAGAGGGATGGCGTAGATCTGCTCGCAGGCGTAGGCGAACTGCATCGCAACGGGGGGTTCGGGACTGTCACGGGCGAATCCGACGAGGGTCATGAGGGCGGAAAGCCTTGCGGGGGCCTCGTAGAATACGACTACGTCAATGGGTGCGTTCTTGGCGATGGCCCTGGAGACGGGTTCGACGACGATCGCATCGTTTCCGCTGCCGGTTACCTCGACGGTGTCTATGTAGTTCCTCTTCGCACGCTCGGCACAGTCGAAGTAGTGCCTGCCTTCCTTTTCGGGGGTTCCTTCGGAGTAGACGGTGGCGATCATGTCGCGGTCGTTGGAGCCACCGAACCCGAGGCCGTTGAGGGCCCCTCCGCAGCCTACGAGGGTCCTGTCGGAGGACACGGTCTTCCCCTGGATGAGGGCGGGGAGGAGAAGTCTCTCGATACAGCAGTGGGAGGCGGTGTCGGGTTCGGTGCCGGGGATCATTTTGTCGGTGCGGTAGATGGCGACAGGTTCGTATTCGGGGGCGAGAAGTTCGAGAAGTTTTCCCATGTAGATGTCCTCCATTATGGATGAATGTTCCAAAGGATACATCAACAGGGATAAAAAGAATACCGTGTCCTGGGATGTAGCGGTAACTGTACAGTCAATGTTTTTCTATACGGGAGTGCATGGATGACCCATGAGGCAGCTTCCTATCGGCAACGACGATTTCAAGAGCATCCGGGATTCCGGGAAGTACTATGTCGATAAGAGTATGCTCATCGCTGATATATTGAGCACAAATGATGAGGGTGCGTATCTTTTCACCCGTCCCCGCAGGTTCGGTAAGTCCCTGAACCTCAGCATGTTGGATGCGTTTTTCAATATCAGATACAAGGATAGGAATACCTGGTTCGAGGGGCTGGAGATCTCGGAGCATCATGAGT
>JAKSHW010000105.1 GCA_024399195.1 archaeon
AGGATGTGGAGGGCCTTACAGGAGGTCTTTCCGAATCCTACGCTCATAAGGTAGAGGAAATACAGTCTGGCCCTCTCGTTGGAGGCGCATTTGGGGCAGATGGAGTTCTTTCTGCTGCCGGATGCGTCGAAGTCTCCGAGATAGGAGCATACGGGACAGTACCTGGTCTCGGGAGTGGTTCCGAACACGTTGTTCTTGATGAGATTAACCAAACTCATGTTAAAGCTGGGAAGCATGGTCACACCTAAATAGGGCTGTATGGGCATACCTTATATTATCCTTGGTGGTGTGTTTTCCGAATTAACAATGGTTAATCACTATTCAGAGGTTCTTTATCTTATTAAGACGGTCTTTTACCCTAGAATTGTTAGAATCCTTGATAGAAAGGATTACCTCTGCGGCCTTCCTCTTCGCAGGAAGGGTTCCGATCTCCCAATAGGTATCGAAGAGCTCGCAGATGAGACCTACGTTCTTCCCCATACCCTTCTCCATGTAGCTTACGGACTTCATCAGGTCCTTCTCCAGACCCCTTCCGCGTCTGTACACCCTGGAAAGGTAGACGTATCCCCACGGGTCGCCGATCTTCACCAGGTTCTCGATGTGCTTCACGGTCTCGCGGATCACGGAGGGGTCGTCGTTCTTCCAAAGGATGTCCACAAGTTCCCTCAGGGCCCTACGGTCCCCCTTGTGAACCGCCTTGCGGAAGTACTTCTCCGCCAGTTCCGCATCGGCCTTCACACCCTTTCCGTCACGGTACGCCATACCCATGCGGTAGTTGGACTCGGGTTCGTCGGGATACTCCCCGATGATGGATATGGCCTCGGCACACGACTCCTCCGTCCCGATGGACAGGAGGACGTTCGCGAGCTCCAATCTCCAACCCGTGTTGTCGCCTGCTCCCAGACGGAGGTTGTACGCGGCCTTCTCCAGGTCCGCATCGACGCCTTTCCCGTCACGGTACGCCCTTCCCAAGTAGATCTTGGACGTGGGGGTGGACGACTTGTCCGCCCTGATCGCCATCTCCCTGTAGGCCGCATCGGTACCGATCTTCCACAATATGCCCAGGACCTCGTCGGCGGCCCATGAGATGCCTCCGTCGGCGGCCTTCGCCATGTTGTCATGTGCCTTATGAAGGTCCTGCCCCATGCACCTGCCGTCACGGTACAGTCTCGCCATATACCCGTAACCGAAGGCCTCCTTCTTGTTCACACAGGAATTGATGAGGCCGTACATCTTCTCGTCGTTCTCACCGGACTTCCACAGAAGGTCGATGATACGGTGGTCGTCGCCCTTCGCACCGTACTCCTCCAGGATGGAGATGGCCTTCGCTATGTCCTTCTCCACACCGATACCCTCGCGGTACATGTTGCTCAGCATGTTGCGGACCTTCACGTTGTCGGCCACATGCTCGTGGCACAGCCTCACTGCCTCGGCACGGTCCTCCGGATTGGAGGAATCCAACAGGATCTGACAGAGTTCTACGTACTTCGTGGAATCGTATTTCGCCGCGACCCTGTAGTACGAGACCGCACGGCGGAGGTCCTTCTCGATCTGCGTACCGTCGCGGTACATGGCCGCCATGGCACCGGAACACAGCGAGTTCACGATCTCCAGCTTCATGTCCTCCGGCAGGGACACGAGGACGTCGTCCCTGCTGGTATCCCTGACGATCTCCTTCATAGGGACATAGCTGGTGTTGTTGCACACCATGTACCTTATACCGTCGAGGACGCCCGCCAAAGGCGTGAGGGGGTTCTTCCCGAACTCCATGAGGCATCTGGCACAGAACCTGGGGTCGGTGACCTTCTCCCCCACGGCTATGATATACTTCGAGGTGAACCCGCTCTCCAGGGTGTCCAGGAACCTGTTGAGCTCGGCAGGACAGGAGAGGTCCACCTCGCCCCTCTCGAACCTGTACTCCGAATCCCACAGGGTCTGACCGGGGTCGTACTCCACCGCATCGGGGGATATGGTCAGCAGGGTCAGCAGGTTCTTCTTCTTCCAACAGGCCGGTCTGGGGAACGGGGGCTCCAACGCCATGGAGACCCTGTCGTTCTCGTCCAGTTCGTTTATCTTCTCCTTCTCGGGCTGGCTGAGGCCTTCGTAGATCAGTCCGGTGGTGTGGACTATCCTGTTCTTCACCACAATGAGGTTCTCCAAGGTCACGGGGTCGGAGCATTCCCTGATGTCGGAAAGGAGCTCGGTGTACACCTTGAGGTATCCCTTGAAATTGCGGATGGTCTTCCCGACGGTCATGATGGAACCTTCCCTGACCCTCCTGATGAAGAGCCTCTCGGGGATGTACTCCACCCTCTCGGCGAACTCCATCAGCCTCACGGTGTACAGGTTGTCCTCGTGCAGGATCTTCGGATAGCATTCCATCCCGTGGGACATGAACCACTCGCGTCTCACCGCGGAAAGCTGCACGGGATAGCGGAGACCGTCGCATTCCAGGAAGCTGCGTAGGAGTTCGCTTCCTTTGACGGGACCGGTGGCCGGCATCCTGTCCGTGTATGTCAACCTCAGGCCCTGCCCCTCCATGATGCTCGGGTTATCATAAATCGTGTCGGCGTCGAAGAACAGTGCGTCCAAGGCATGGTTCTCCATCACACGGTACATCCTGGAGAGGGCGTTGTCCGCTATCATGTCGTCCGAATCGAGGAAATACAGGTACTTCCCGTTGGCGAAGTCCATACCGGTGTTCCTGGCGTTGGACAGACCTCCGTTGAACCTGTGGACCACCTTGAAACGTGGGTCCATGGCGGCGTACTCCTCGCATATGCACGCACTGTCGTCAGGCGTCCCGTCATCGACGCAGATGCACTCGTAGTCCCGGAAGTCCTGCCTCAGGACGCTGTCGAGACAGTCGCGTATGTACCTGGAGACGTTGTAGACCGGTACGATCACGGTGAACAGACGGGGTTTTTCGTCGGAGGCGACGGCCATGACCTTCTCGGCAAGGGCCTTCACCCTCTTCGCCTGCTTCGGGTCCAGTTCGGTCATTATCCTGTCGAGCATGCGACGGACGGCTATGCATTCGAAACGGGACGCGTTCCTGGTGAGAAGGTCCTCGTAGTAGGGGGAGACCAACCTGTCCACCACCAGTTCGCCCAACGCAGGGATCTCCTTTCCGTTGACGATGCAGTCCAACATGCCTTTCAGGTTGTCGATCCTCTTGGTGAAGGTCCATTCGATGTCCCTGTACGCCTCCCTGTAACGGTAGGTGACCTCCTTCAGGGCGTAGAACTCCCCTGCGGCGACCATCGCCGCGGTGAAGAACGGAGGGTCCTGGAACCTGATGTAGTTGGGGAAGCGGATACCGTTGGAATCCAACATCTCCCTGAGGTAGATGAAACGGTGGAAACCGTAGTCGAAGGCGTAGTCCGAATACTTCATCGAACCGCTTTCCTGGAAGGTGTAACCTCCGTTGATCCCTGTGAACGAGGTGCACACGGCACCGTCCCTGAGGGAGCTGAACGAACCTCCGCAGACCTTCGCTCCGTTGGACTCCGCGGTCTCGAACATCAGTCTGAGGACGTCGTTGTCGGGATACAGGTCGTCGGGGTCCATGAAACATACATATTTTCCTGTGGCGGCGTCGATCCCGACGTTCCTGGAATCCCCGACACCGCTGTTCGCCTTCCTTATTATCCTCACACGGGGGTCGTGGAACGACTCCACGATGCCGATGGAGGTGTCGGTGGAACCGTCGTCCACGCAGATGACCTCGATGTCCTGCAGGGTCTGGCCCAGCACGGTCACCATGCATTCCCTGATGTACAGTTCCTTGTTGAACACCGGCACTATGACCGAAACGGATACCGTGTCATTCACCTCCTATTGTACGCAGGGCCTCGGTCGCGGGGGACACTCCCCTCGACGAGGCGTATTTCAGCAGCTCCAAGGCCTTCCCGAGGTCCTTGTTCACGCCTGTACCGTCCAGATACATCTTAGCGAGACGCCACGAGGACCATGCGTCCCCTTTGCCGGACGCCCTCACGGCGTACACGAAGGCGTCCGACAGGTCCTCGGGGGAACCTCTCCTGACGAGGTCGTCGATGAGGGTGTTCACGTCCCCTCCGATGTCCGACGACAATGACAGACGGGTGTACAGGATGGCCTTGTCGAGATCGCCTTCGGAACGTGCCCTCCTGGCGATCTCCGCACATGCCGCCTTGTTTCCCTTGAAGGCCGCTATCTCCAACGAACGGTCGTCCACGGACCCGTCGAACCTGGACACCATCATGCCCATGTCGTACCTTGAAAGCATCATGTGGGCGTTCTCCTTCTCCGCACGGTCGGTCAGGGAGTCTATCTTCTTCAGGACCGCGTCCCTGTCCTCGGACACGTCCATGCCCAACGACTCCAGGAGCATGTCCCTCGCCAGTCCGGCCATCTCCTCCCTGGCGACCTGCAGGGAGGAGGCCTCCATGAACAGGCTGCAGGCCCTGAGGGGGTCCCTGTCCGTACCCATGCCGTCACGGTACATCCTCGCCAGACGGACCTTGGAATACAGGTTGCCCGCGGTGGAGGCCGCATCGAGGATGGAGAACGCCTCGTCCACGTCCCCCTCCCCGTTCCTTTCCAGAAGGTAGTCGGAAAGGTCGTTGACGGCGTTGCCGGTACCTTTCGAAACGGCGAAACGCAACAGATCGATGGCACGGTCGATGCTCTTCTCCAGACCGAGACCGCCATGGTACATCCTCGCCAGGTTCACCTTGGAACGGACGTCCGCACCCTGTACCATCGAGACCGCCTCGTAATAATGGGATTCGAGACGGTTGTCTATCACATACTCGACCCATTCCTGCCCGGACGGGTACGAACCCTTGGTGTAGGCGGACATCAGATGTTCGAGGTATTTTCTGGGATTCTTCGGAGTGCCGATGCCCATATGGTGGAAGATCGCCAGTTTCATGTCCATGCCGGGGTCCCCGCCCACGTTCTTGGACGCCAATGCGAAGGCCTCCTCCGGGTCGATGACGGAGAGTCTGTCCACCAGTTCGAGGAGGGCCCATCCGTACCTGTACCTGTGGTGGATCTGACGCAGGAGGCGGATGCATTCGCCGGACTCGTTCATGGAGGCGGCCTTACGGTATTCCACGACCTCCGGGACCTCGGAGCCGAGCACACCGGCGGACCTGTGGTACAGAAGAGGGACCTCCTCCGGGTCCAGCATCCCCTTGTTGCCTGTGTCCGATACGATGACCACCTCGTCACGGTCGAGACGGTAGTCGGAGAGAATCTTCTTCACCGCGTCTTCGATGCCCATGGAGGTGTAGACCTCCAGGAACATGGACCTGGCCGACGGATTGAACGTGTCCGCCCTCTGGAGCACCGCGATGCTGGGGATGTTGTTACGGTTCAGACCGTTCACGTAGTTCCCATGGACGGCGTTCCCTTCGAGGGTGATGAACCTGGAACACCACCAAACCGCTACGCGTATCCTATGCCGATCGGTTCCTTCCATCTTATCATTCTTCAGGGTAGGTGTCGTCGAACATCCTGCGGACCTTCTCCAGGTCCTTGGGGGTGTCGACGGACAGGGTGTTCTTTCCGATGTCCACGCAGTGTATCCTCACGCCGTGTTCGATGAACCTTATCAGGTCCACCTCCTCGGTCTTCTCCAGGACGCTCTGCGGGGTCTCGTGGTACATGTCGAGAGATGGTTTGTCGAAGGTCGCTATACCCACGGTCTTGCGGTATGTGAAATCCAGGTTCCCGCGGGGATACGGCAGAGGACTGCGGGACGTGTACAGCAGGTAGCCGTCCGTATCCGTCACGGCCTTGATGTTGGTGAAATCGATGACCTCGGGGGCGCTGTGTATCTGTGTTATGGCGTGGCTGACCGCATGGTCCTTCCCGTCCATGGCGATCATGTCGATGGATCCGCTGGAGACAAGGGGTTCGTCACCTCCGAGGAAGAGGTACCTGTCAGCCTCCATGGTCTCGGAGACCTCCCATACCCTGTCGGTAGGGGTCTTGACATCCTTTCCGGTCATGACCACGGGGATGTCGAGGGCCTTGCAGGCATCCTCGATCCTGATGTCCTCGGTGGCCACCACGGCATCGTCCACGTTCGCGGCCTCCGACACATGCCTGTATACCCAATATACCATGGGTCTACCCCTGATCGTCTCCAATGGTTTCCCGGGGAAACGGCTGGAACCGTATCTGGCGGGGATCACGCCGAGGGTTTTCATACCCTCCCCTCCCTGCCGTCGTTGTAACGGGACGGCGTCAGGAACACTATGTCCATGAGTTGTCCCCTCTGACGTATCGCCTTGGTCATGTCGCTGTTGAACGAATCCGCGTCCTTCTTCTCACGGATCTCCATCCTGCCGTCGAAGTAGTCCTTCCCGTCCCCGGAGAACCCGTCGAAACCTGCAAGATACACGGTCTCGGGGGAGAGGTCTATCAGAAGCTCCAACAACATGACGAGGGAATTGTCGTTGACCACCTTGTCGCCGAACGGACGTATCCTGCCGTAGTTGATGGTGTAACCGAACGGTGCCCCCACGGGGGAGATGTTCGAGGTTGCTATCACCTTGTGCGATATGTCCCTCATCTCGGGGTACATCATGCTGTATCTCTTGGAACTTGTCAGGAACACCAGGTCCTCACAGCCGATCACGGAGTTGACGGCTATCCTCAC
>JAKSHW010000106.1 GCA_024399195.1 archaeon
GATCTTTTTCCGGGTCCTTGTTCATGGCGACCTTGAAGAACTCGTCGAGATATTGCTTCATATCCCTTTCGTCCATGAACCCGTTATCCGTGGATGCGGCGGCCCATTTGACGGAGTATGCGAGAAGGTCCTTTTTGCTGTATGTCTCCCCCAGGTAGTACAGGACAAGTGCCGCATATGCGGCCCTTACAGTCAGTCCCGGATGGTTTTTGAATCCGTTGAAGATGTCGCTGAGCAGTCCCCTGAACTCCTTGACCGTCTTTTTCATGTCCTTGCCGATGTTCAGGACGCCGCAACGGTATCTGGACATCGTCTGGATCTCCCTGCCATTGTAGTCGGCACGTATCAGCATACTCTCCGGCACGATCTCGTCTATCCTGCCGGTAGCGGCCATCTGCCTGCAGTAGTCCTCCCTCAACGCCCATCTGTTGTGGATGCCTCCGCTTTCCGACAGTTTCAGGAGCATGTCGGTTATCTTTCCCTGCAACGGGTGGTCCAAGGGGAGGAGAGAGGTCACGATGGACAGGGTCTTGCTGTATTCGAAGCTCTGTCCGAGGTTTTCGACGAAATCCTCTATCTTCCGGGGGTGTTCCCCTTCGAGTCCGATCCTGACCGCCATGGCGGAGAGGATGACCGCCCCGGGCAGGTCCGAAGGTATCGGGGAAGGGACCTCGGACACCGCTTTACGTACCTCGTCGATGCCGATCCTCCCTTCGCAGAACAGTATCGTGGCGCCCATCGCACGGCAACAGGGGTCGGTCGACCCCAAAAGGTTCTCCGACCTCCCCACGGCGTCCTTCCTTTCGCCTACCAGGTACATCATGAACGCCCTGTAGAGTTCCGCCCTGTCCTCCGGACCCCTTGTGTACGAGTTGCGTATGATCCGTCCAAGTGTCGTCAGGGACGTATGGTAGCCTTCGTACGTGAGGAAGTCGGTGGAATCGGACGGGACGATACGGGCCGTATTCCCGCAGTCGATACATGTCATGCATACCGTATGCATCGGTACGACCCTGTACTCCCTGTATCCGCTGTCGGTGTCAGGGCGTGGGTTGGACAGTCTTCCTCCACACATGAGGCAGACGGGGTCCGACAGCATCAGGTTGAATGGTTGTTGGTCACCTAACGCGATATGCTTGCTTCCGAACAGTTCCTCCGGATACACGTCCAGGTTCAGAATGTCCAGGATATCGAACGCGGCGTCTTTCATGGTTTTCAGAAGCATGGGTACCATGAACGGCATTTCGCCCCACAGGGTGTTGTACATACTGATCGGGTCGTCGTCCCTGATGAACGGGAGGAAATGGCCTTCCCCGTATTCGCTCCCGAACCTTTCGGTCAGTTCCTTCATGAGGTTGTACCTCGTCTCGGACCTCAGTTTTATGAGGCCGGATTTGGATCTTGCTTTGGGGAAGTATCCGTCTTTGCCGTCAGCGGAAAAGACCATTCCCGTCCCGGGGTCGAGGTAAAGGACCATCTTCGGAGGGATGAACGCTGCAAGCGAGAGGGAATAGACGGCGTTGTACGGGACCTTGTCCTTCTCGTCGCCTTCCTCTTTGTACCTGGGGGTCGGGGGCAATCCGCCGAACAGCTCGTTGAAATCGTCTATGTCCTCCTTGGTGAACATCTCCGGATCGAGCATATCGCTTTCGAACGCATAGGGTCCGCCGGTGTCTTCCAGGTCGGCGAATCCTCTGCCTTTGAGGAGACGCGGTCTGTCTATGTCCCCTTCGACCTCTTCCATCTTCAGGTCGTGGATCCAGTAGTCGCCCATGTCGTAGATGTACTTCAGATTCCTGCATCTGTGGTCGCACAGGCGTTCCCGGTCCGATCTGAGCATGGTGCCGTACAGCGGTTCCATGAGGTCTATGGCGTCCGGATGGAATATCTCCACCTTCTCGCTGGGAATGTCGAAGGCCGACAGGTGACCTCCGCTCCACTCCATCAGGTATTGTATCATACGTTCGAGGTCGATGAACAGCATGTCGTGGGGGACGATGATGTTACGGTACAGGTGGCTGATGCCTCTCAGACTGATCTTTATCTTGAAATGGGTCATGTCATCACGTTCATCTGAAGGGTCTGTCGAATTTTCCCTCGTCTGCACATTCCACAAGGTGGTCTATCAGTTCTTCTACGGAATCGGGGCATTCCTCGGCCAAGGTCCCGTATGAGCCTTCGAGCCCATCGGCTATCGTGTAGAGGAGGTCGGCCGCACTTTCCGTATCTCCCGCGAGGAGGATCGTTTTCAACATGTTCCCGAATTCTTTCTTCAGGTTTTCGGATATGACCTCTGAGGCATGTTCTCCCGGGTCGATGTATCTACCGTAGTCATTGGTGCATGCGATCATGGACCATTCCCTTTCGTCCATGTCCAGGCATTTTGCCGCTCTTTCCATGACCTCGCCGGGATCGAATCCGCATTTGTCGTCGCTGACGGTCTCCAAGGCTTCGAGGATGATTCTGTCCCCTACCTTTTCCTGAAGGATGTGTATAACGTTCAGCAGGTCCTCATTGTCCAACGTGTCGAGGATCTCCGCTATCTTGTCCTTGGTCTTTTTGGCCATGGTCTCACTGTCCTGCAGTTATACTGTATCGTTATTAGACTATGTGTGTTCCGTGGGGTTCTTTATCGGATTCTTTCTTAAGAGTATTCGTATCGTTCATCCTGAAACCAATGTCCAATGGTTTTTGCGGAATCGGATTCATCTCTTCATTTACACTGTAGCTAGTGCATTGATTGACATTGATTATTTGTCAAAAATATTTTTCAAACACATTCCGATATATGTTGGATTGATTATGGGACACAGATACAGTTAAAATATGATGAAAATGTACATCAGGACCGTGGAATCCATAAAAAACCGTGTTTTCGACGAGGAGCGTTCTCTGTACAACCTCTCCGATGCCATTGTGGAAGGCTGCACATTTGCAGGGCTCGCCGACGGTGAGTCGGTGTTGAAGGAATGCAGGAACATCACAGTGGAAGACTGTTCATTCTCCCTCAGGTATCCGATGTGGCACGACAGGGGTTTCAGGTTGGAACGTTCCGGAATGGACGGTCTCACCAGGGCGGCCCTGTGGTATTGCGAGGACGGTTCGATCACGGACTGCCGTATGAACGGCATAAAGGCCTTGCGTGAATGCAGGAACATCTCCTTGAAAGGATGTGGCATAGGTTCCGACGAGTTCGGATGGAAATGTCATGGTATAGCCATGGAGGACTGTGACATCGTGTCGGAATACCTGTTCCTGGATTCCTCGGACGTTGTACTGAAGAACGTCCGCATGTCCGGGAAGTACTCTTTCCAGTACATGGACGGTCTTACAATAGAGGATTCTGTCCTGGACACCAAGGACGCTTTCTGGCACAGCAGGGACGTGACCGTCAGGAACAGTAAGGTCAAGGGAGAGTACCTCGCATGGTTCTCGGAGAACCTTACCTTGGAGAAATGTGAGATCAGCGGTACGCAGCCTCTGTGCTATTGCAAAGGCCTGACCTTGATCGATTGCACCATGTCGGGATGCGACCTGTCCTTCGAATACTCGGACGTCGAAGCGGACGTGAAAGGACACATCGATTCCGTGAAGAATCCTCGGTCGGGTACGATAACGGCGGACTCGGTCGGGGAAGTGATCTTCGGGGATGCTGTCTATCCCTGTGAAGGGAAGGTAAGAACCCGGGATGGCAGGTTTGTCTAGTTACCAGTCTGTGTAATTATCTTGTCCGATGATTATTCAATTCATTTTGTTTGTTTATTTGTTATTTTTCATTATAAATATAATAATGGGGTAATCTCTGTTGATTTTTAAATTAAATTTATGTATTTAGACTATTCTTAAATACTGATACCGTGTACAGCACATTACTATGACCTATTCCGCTGTTGATGTTAGCCGTTTCTTGGTTCAAAGGTTCATCGACTTAAAGAGGCCGGCATCTCATATGAAGATACAGAAGCTTCTTTATTTCGCGTGGATAGAGTATTATAAGGTTTATGGTGAAAGTTTATTCGATGATCGGTTTTACGCTTGGAGGTATGGTCCGGTCGTTGAATCTGTTTATCAGGAATATAAGTCATTCTCGGCAGCTCCAATAGCTTTCGTTAAAAAACCAGACATGCAGTTCGATAAAGGCACTATTATGTTCTTGGAGGAATTTGCTTCGTCTCATCTACATGATTCCGCAGGGGATCTTGTAAACAAGACTCATGAAGCAGGGAAACCTTGGATGAAGGTATATCGTCCTGAACTTCCGTATGTTGAAATTCCGTTTAAACTTATAAGGGAACTGGAATGTCAGAAGAATTGATTTCTTTAGATGAGTCTGTCCTTCTAACAAAAAATAATGCGTTAAGTGCGATATTGAAAGATTTGACCAATGAGATTTTGTATAGTTCAGATACCAACAGGATGTCAGAATATTCGAAGAGGTTTTCTGAAATCTACTGTGGAGGGTATCGCCATAGGTATTCCGACATCTATCCCTTGTTGCTCTCGATTAATTCAGAACAGGGTGAAATCTCTGAAATGTTGGTGGAAAACCTTAATGCCCTATCGAATTACCTGAAGGAATCTCATTCAGATAGTATGACGGAGGATTATGTTGAGCTTTATGCAAATCTCTACAAGTTAAGCGATCACGTTTTGATTGAACGTCAGAGATTGCTAGAGATGGAGAGTATTAACTCCAGATTACAATCCAATATACAGAAATTGGATTCTTGTGAGGATTCTCTGAAATAACGATGGAAAACCTGTAAATACCCTGGTACAACTATAGTGGATGCCAGAAAGAGTCCGAAAGGGCTCTGCAACAGCCCTTGGGGACTCCGGTATGGAGGGAGGTGAGAAGATCACCAAACGTAAATACCAGATTCTGAAAGATGTTACCCATCTGGTACTTGAGATTATTCGACTGTTGATCGAATTGATCAAGTAAACACTTTCCCCTCTTCGGAGGGCAAGGGCAATCTTCTACTCCGAGTTGTATAACTTTATGTGATTATATAAACATGCGTGTTCAACCGTAAATCAATGAATTCACGTCTGAGTGCATTCTTGCGATGAAGATGAAAGTAACACTACATCCGACAGTCCGAGCGCACGTTTTACAGATCGGTGCAGATGCCTTGGGTGGGACCAGGCATATGTGGACCGCGTCTCTCGTAATCCTCGAAGGCCTTGGAGCAGAGTGCACCGTTCCGGGCCTCCGTACGCCGAAATCCTGTTCAGGCTCCAAGAGAACTCGAATGCCGTGGTCTTCTTTAGAATCGTTACCGTTGACATTCAGTTTCGATGATCGTTCCGAACGGTATCGCTATGTCGTGCCTGCCCTCTTCGTACACTTCTTTCCAAGGGACGATCGTATCACGCCCCCTACCTGTCCGCCAGATGTTCGTAGCATCGGGGTAGCTTTCCACGAGCCGGTCCAGGAAGTCGGCGGTAGACCTGTCGATCGGTTCCTTCGGATCCTTGGTGAAGGATATCGGCATCGCCGCGAAGATCCTGTACTCGTAGTACACGTCTTCGACCATCGGTCCGAACTTCCATGCGAGGATCCTGTCGCCGTACAGGTATTCCCCCGTGTCCCTGTAGTATTCCACCCAGGCATCGTACATCAGTCTCTGGAGTCCCAGGTTGGTGATGGGTCTGCCGCGTCCGATGAACCCCTTCACGAGGTGGCGTGAGACGTCTATGGCATCGTACATGTCCTCACTATAGGGAATGGTTAGAAGCATATAAAACGGTCGGACTACAGTTAGTGGTTATCGTCTGCAGGTCTGTCATGCTTCCACGGATGCGACGGGCCCCTAGTCGAGTATTATCGGATCGTCCTTCAACGACCCGTGGTTTATGACCACTCCCGCCCTGGAGTACGCCTCCATGATACGGTCGAACGCCTCCCTTATCTCCTTTAGCGGTCTGTCGAACAGCAGGGATATCGCCTCCGGCCCCATCCCCTTGTAGTGTATCGACAGGATCTCCGCATCGTCCTCCCCCAGACCGAGGTGTCCCATTAGATAGGGTACGTTGCCGAGGTAGTCATACCTGCGTTTCTCCAGTATCTCTGCGAACTCTCCCAGTTTGCCGTCCATGCGGTGTTCCAGGGAATCCTTCAGGAACTCCTCGGTGGACCTTCTGAAGACCGTTTTTATTTCCGTCATGTACTTCGACATGACCGGGACGCCGTCCAGGAAGAGGTACACCTTCTCGGTCCCGAAGACCTTGGCGTACACCAGCCTCCTGTCGCCTTCCGACCATATGGTGACGATGTTCTCCGAATCCTTCTCCACGTCGGTACCGCACCTCGGACATACGTTGACGTCCTTCACGGACGTCCATTCCGTACCGCAGAACACACATGTGCGGCGTGCGGGTCCTTCGTAGCCTTTGCATACGGGACAGAGGTCGGAAAGTATGTCCTTGCCGTATGCGAACATGGAACCGCATCCGGAACAGCGTTTCATGTTGCAGGTGAGGTCCCATTTCCTCGATTTGCAGGAGGGGCACATGGTCACGTCGGTGGACGTGTCACGGTACG
>JAKSHW010000107.1 GCA_024399195.1 archaeon
AGACCACCGACGTGACGGCCCTCAAGGGACACGTCTTCGAGGGAACCACCAAGCTCATACGCGTGGCATAAACCGTTTAATTCCGACGGGGGCCGTCCCCCCGTCACTCTATTGTATAATTTTCTACTAGTTATAGCACTGGAACAGGTGTTTTCTCACTTTCGGTCACTTTCGGTGACCTCCCCCGTTCAGCCTTAAATACCCTGGAGACCTATGGAGATATGTCGGGTATGGGCCCTGTGGGGATCGGAGGCGAGACGTCTGTCTTCGATAGCTCCAAAGGGAAGACCGTACCGTCCACGACGTACCCTCATGGGCTCGGATGCCCGTCTGGGACGAAGGTTGGTTTGAAAATAAGTCCCAGACGGGCATCGGGAACGGAGCATCCCGGGAAAGGGGTCATACGAAGGATCTCCCACCTCGTTGGGCGGGTGCTTCACGTCTCCATGGTGTGGGCAATATTGTGACGTCAGATGTATGGCGTCTTTTCAAAAAGATCCGGGAAGCAGACCATGCGAGGTCCACTTCCCGGTAAGTATCAGTGTTTCAGTCCTGCAAGTATTCCTGCGTTGTAGTACGTGGGGGCCACGATATCGAATCCGTTGGAATGCAGGAGGAACTCCACAGTGGCAGCTCCGTTCTTGAGGTTCTTGTAGGATTCGGGAAGGAACATGAAATGACCGCCGGACCTTACCATTGACATTCCATGGATCATATCCCTGACCCTCTCCACGAAGGTCTTCTCGGAGCACATTCCGAAGATCACGCCGTCCACTATCTCCCAGGTATCCGTCTCTTTCACGTTTCCGAACTGTATCGTCTTGGAACCTTCGTCGTCGATGAGCAGGTATTTCCTCATGGGGTCGAGATACGATATGAGTTTCTCACGGTCGGTGATCTTCTCGCATCCTTCGACCACATCGTTCAATGAGGTGTAGTAGATGTCAAAGTAGTTCTTCTCCACCAGACGGAGGAGTTCGTAGTCCTTCATCAGCTGTCCGTAGTCCCCGTTGATCATCTTCAGCGTCATGGGGGAGGTGTGGAGATCGACGGTACGTCCGTAGTCCGCCACGCCGGTGTTTCCGAAGAACAGGATCTCCCTCATACTTTTCAGGCTCTTGGCGAAGACCATGGTGGGTTCGAAGCTTGCCTTGATCGCCTCGGGGACGATCATAAGTTTCATGAGGGCGTATTTGCGGGGATTGTAGGGTTTCAGCAACATGGCCTTGAACTGTCCGGGCATGAGCATGGCGTCCAATGCGAGGTCGGTGATGTGGTGTCCGATGCATTCGTCAAGGAAAGGTGCGGTGAGGGCGAGACCCATAGGCCTTGCGTTGGTCTCGATGAGGACGGGTCCTTTCCTGTCGATCTTGATCTCGATATGGCAGGGTCCCCATTTCATCTGCACGGCATCCAATACCTTGTACGCGTAGAGAACCATCTCGGAATGTCCTGGTTCCAGGTCCTTCACGAGTTTGGTGTAATCGTATGCGATGGTACCGTCTTCCTGGATGACCTTGTTGTACACCCATATGTCGGTGAGCATGTGCTCTCCGTTGCAGGTGAGGGTGTTGACCACGTATTCGGTACCGCCGATGAACTCCTGGATCAGGATGGTCTTGTCCTTCTTCACCACCCTGTCGTCGTTCACGAGGAGATAGTCGTAGTGTTCTTCCGCCTCTTCGATGGAACTGCATATCTTGACACCGACGGTGGCGGCGGATTCGGAGAACTTCATCACGCAGCGGTCGAGGTCGTTGGCCTTCCAGAAACGTGCAATGTCCCCTTTTTCCTTTATGACGGCGGTCTCGATGTGCCTGATACCGGCTTTGGTCAGAGCCTCCGCCATTCCCGCCTTGGTGGCCCTGAGGTAGGTGGTGGACGAGTCGTTTCCGATGAGGCCCATGGCGGTACAGATCCTTTCGGCGAGTTCCACACCGTATTCGCATCCGGGAAGACAAAGTACGGTGTTCCTTTCCCTCAGCTGTTCGATCAGTTCGTTCAGGTCGTCGGTCTCGGTGAGGAACTCCGCCTTGTTTCCGAAGTTACGTGCACATAACTCACGGTAGTGTTTCGCATAGGGATCGTCTGCGATCGTCTTGGATATAATGTATATGGGGTTGTAACCGCGGGCGACTATGTCTGCCATGTACATCTGACCTGAGGACAGTGCCTCGACGATTGCTATTGACTGCATGTATCAAAATCGGTCACCGTGTATAAATACTGGATATCCGGGAGCATGCAATAGACATATCTATGTCCGACAGGCTTCCTTCGTGTAAAAGTGATATCTGATGGCCCAATTGTACTCGGTCATAGAGGACCGGAAGACGTTGATCTCGGTAATGGTCCTTTTGGCCCTCTCTACCCTTATAGACGGTCTTGATTCCACGATCGTCAATGTGGCGTTGCCCACCATGAGCAAGGATTTCGGCATATCGATAGCGGACAGTTCATGGATAGCCGTGGCGTACACCGTGGCTTTGGCATCCCTGATCCTTCCGTTCTCGAGGATCGCAAGGAACGGATGGATGAAGGAGTTCTTCATCGCAGGCACGGTCGTGTTCACGGTCTGTTCCGTATTGTGCGGTATACTGGGGGATTTCCTTCTGTTCACCCTGTCCCGTCTGTTCCAGGGTGTGGGCGGAGCGATGATGACCGCCGCCGTGCCCCTGATGATAGTGCATTTGCTTCCGCATGACCGTAAAGGTCTGGGAATGGCGATCCTCGGTATGGCCTCCGGACTCGCAGTCGTCCTCGGTCCCACCATCGGAGGGCTGATAACCGCCTACCTGTCCTGGAACTGGATCTTCTTCATCAACGTGCCTTTGGGAGCGGTCATAGTGTTGTGGGCGATGAAGGTCGTACCCGGTACCGACAACCATTCCGAGTACACCTATCCCGATACCCTGAACTGCATTTTGACCTTCATGGGAATCTGTTTCGGTCTTACCTTCCTGCAGAACATCTTCGAGACCGATCTCGATACCTCGGTGGTCTACCTGTGTGTCGTCGGTGCGGTTGTATGCATTTCCCTGATGGCATGGAGGAGCCATTCGAAGAAGGAGACCGCGATCATATCCTCCGCGATGATATTCAGGAAGGACTTCGCACTGCTGTGTCTGGCGTTCACCATGACCACGATAATCATTGCAGGAACCCATTATGTCCTCCCCTTCTATCTCGAGCACTGCGAGGGATACGTCGTGTCGGAGGTAGGTTACCTGCTGTCCATCGCATCGTTGTTCACCATCGTACTGTCCATCCCTGTAGGAAAATGGTGCGACCGTAAGGGATGCAAGGTCCCCGCCGTCGGTGCAGGCCTGTTCAGACTGGTATTCACGTTGATATTCGCGGTCACCGCTGCCAATATGGACTTGATTTTCCTGGTTGTGGGATTGGCCGTCATGGGTATCTCCATGGCATGTGCCGGTACCGGTCTCGCCACGTCCATCATCCACCATTCGGACGAGAAGTACCAGGACGAGGCGGCTACCTTCCTTCTGGTCGTGAACTACGTCGCGGCATCCTTCGGAGTGGCCCTCACTTCGTTGGTGTACACCATCAACACCTCCGGTTCGTTCCATGCAGGCGAAGTGCTCTGCGGTTTCGAGAGCTGCATGTGGTTCTTCGTCGCCCTCGCTGTGGTGGCGATCGCGTGTGCCTTAGTGGTCCCCAACGTCGTTCCCAAGAAGAACAAGGAGTGAACGTTCCACCCTAAACCCTTTCCAAACCCCTTCCTATGTGTGGAAAACCCCATTCTTTTATAAACACAGGTCGATGTTCTGACATGGACCGTACATGCTATATCAGGAGCGAGAGCTCCTGTACGAGAAATCCGCAGCCGGTTCGTTGGGCTATCGCCCTGACCGCTCTGATCGCGGTATTGTCCGTATCGTTCCTCCTTTTCGAGGAAAGCGACGGTTCGGACGCGTTCGTGGTCGATAGCGGGGTCTGCGGTGAGAATGTCAACTACGTCATCGATTCGGACTACCATATGGTAATAGATGGGTCCGGTCCGATGTACGATTACTTTGGATACCGTGATTCCCCTAAAAACCCCTGGAGCTACAGGTATTACGGATTTGTAAAATCCATAGAGATCTGCGACGGGGTGACCCATATAGGCTACGATGCCTTCTATAACTTCAACGTGTTGGAATCCGTGACCATGGCGGATTCCGTCACCAGCCTCAGTTCGTATTCGTTCTGGAACTGTCCGAAACTCGTCTATGTGAAGCTTTCCTCGGAACTGGTGGAGATAGGGTCCTGTTCTTTCTCCTATTGCAGTTCCCTGGAGCATCTCGACCTCCCGGACACTTTGGAATCGATAGCCTACTCGGCGTTCACCAACACCGCCCTTGTGGAGATCTATCTTCCCGATTCCCTGGTGGACATAGGCGTCAATGTGTTCGACGGCTGTGCCTCCCTGAAGTCCGTACGTCTTCCGGACGTGGAGGTAATCCCCCAGTCCATGTTCGTCGGATGTCTCTCCTTGGAAAGTATAGAGATCCCTACCACTGTGAAAAAGATAGAGAACACCGCATTCCTCAAGTGCAAATCCATACAGATCCTCTACATCCCCGACAATGTCGAGGAGATCGGATGGAAGGCCTTCGGTCTCTGCACTTCCCTGATATCCGTCCATCTCCCTTCACATCTCGATACCGTCGAGATCGAACTGTTCATCGAGTGTTCTTCCCTGGAATCCATACATATCCCCAATACCGTGAAAGAGGTGCGTTCCATGTCCTTCTACGGATGTACCGCACTTGTTTCCGTACATATGGAAAACGGAGTGACCCATATCGGTGAGAGGACCTTCGACAAATGCGATAACCTCAGGTACATCGTCCTGCCCATCAGTCTGGAGTACGCATCCTTCCATGCGTTCGGCGGCCTGTACTTCCACAACGCCTTCGGAACCATTCTCCACAACCCCGAAAAGTACACCGTGGATATCGATGATCTGAAGGGAATGACGTTCAGCGGTATCGGTGACGGACACCTCTACGAGCACGGTCTCGTCTATCCCGAGTCACACTATGTCCTCGAGCCCGGATGCATGAACGAAGGGATCATAGAATACGTATGTCCCACCTGCGGTGTGGTGACGGATTCCTATACCGTGCCTGCCCTGGGACACGATTTCATCACCCATCCCGGAAAGGAGCCCGAGGTAGGCGTCCCCGGATGGTTCGAGTACGCCACCTGTTCCCGTTGCGACTACAACGACCGTGTGGAGATCCCTCCCATAGAGGTTTCAGATGTGACCTTGACCTACAACGTCGATGGTATCAAGTTCCAGTTCGTCGTCGAGTACGGTTCCCTTATCATCCCCATAACCCCCATCAAGGATGGATACGAGTTCGTCGAGTGGGCCGGATACAGCGAAGGTATGCTTGCCACAAAGGACCTGGAGTTCACCGCGGTGTTCTCCCCCGTCGGAAAAGAGACCTGTCACGTGATGATCCAATACAACGACGGAACCTACATCGACATCACCGTACCTAAGGGCGAGAACATCGCCGAGCCCAAAGAGGTCTACAAGTACTACAAGGACCCCAAGTACAGCGAGACCTGGTCCGTCCTGAAGAAAGTGAACTACGATATGACGGTCTACGCCATCGTCAAGCTTTCCGGAAACATCGGAAAGTCCGCCACGTGGGAACTCGACTTCTCCACCGGTACCCTGACCATATCGGGTAGCGGTTACACCGACGATTGGACCGCCAAGACCACTCCCTGGTACACCTACAGGAGCTACATCACCAGTCTTGTAGTGGAGGATGGTATCGAGTATCTCGGAGCCTACGCCTGCTACAAGTACCCCTACCTTGACGACATCCGCATCTCCGATACCGTCAACGAGATCGGAAAGTATGCGATAGTTTCCACCACCGCTGACCACATCTACATCGGAAGCGGCCTCAAGACCCTCGGGACCAGAGGACTGTTCGGAATGTACCTGTACGAAGGAAAGAACGAAGTGCCCATCAAGAGCTACAACCTTGTAAGCAGGGAGTACTACGGTATCAACGGAATGCTTTACCTCGATAACATCCACGGGGTGGCCGCCGAGACCACATGGACCATCGACTACGAGACCCAGACCCTGGTTATAACCGGAAAAGGTTCCGCAGGCGATTGGACCGCCACCACCGCACCCTGGTACGCTTTCAGGAGCTACTTCAACAGGGTCATAGTGGACGACGGGGTCACCGAGATCGGTAACTTCTCGTTCTACTCCTATTCTAACATCATCAGTATCTACCTCGGTGACGGAGTGGAGAAGATCGGAACCAATTCCCTCAGGGGTTGTTCCAACCTCGCCACCGTGATATTCGGAAAGGGACTGAAGACCGTAGGGTCCAACGCCCTGACCGGTTACACTTTCTATTCCGAGGACGGTGTAGCCCTCAAGGCCCTAGCACCCAACCTTGCCGGACATTCGTTCTACGGTAAGGGTGACAGGACCTTCACCAGGGTCGCTTAAACACATTACAAGGCCCT
>JAKSHW010000108.1 GCA_024399195.1 archaeon
TCCATGCCGTAGACGTTCTTGACGTTCTCCTTGGTGAGGACCTCTGCGGGGGTACCGTCGGCGTACACTCCTCCGTTTGAAAGGAGGATGATACGGTCCGCGTACATCGCGGTGACGTTGAGGTCGTGGCAGATGACCAGAACCAGGATGTTCTTCACACGTGCGATGTCCTTCAGAAGCTTCATGACGAGCATCTGGTACTTGATATCGAGGTTGGCGGTAGGTTCGTCGAGCATCAGGACCTTGGGTTCCTGGGTGAGACCTCTTGCGATCATGACCCTCTGGTGCTGTCCTGCGGACAGTTCGTCGAATCCCCTCTCGGCGAATTCCTCCACACCCATCAGACGGATGTTCTCCGCCGCGATGAGGAGGTCCTTCTTGCTGATTGAGAAACCGCTGTGGGGATGACGTCCCATCAGGACGGTGTCCATGACGCTCATGGAGAACGTATCGTCCTGCGAGTGGGGGACGAAACTGAACAGTTTGGCCATTTCCCTGAGAGGGATCTCCGCCACGTCCTTCCCATCGACGGTGATCCTTCCACCAGTAGGCTTTTGGAGCTTGTTGATGCAGTACATCAGGGTGGACTTACCTACACCGTTGGGTCCGAGGACACAGGTGAGGTTGGACTCGTTCATGGTCAGGTTGATGTTCTTCAGGATAGGTTTCTCAGGAACGTATCCAAAACTCATGTCTTCGATCTTTATCTCCATTTCACCACACCTCCTTCCTCTGTCTGATGATCAGAAGCAGGAACACAGGTCCTCCGATGATGGCGGTGATGATACCGATGGGGAGGGGACTTGCGGTGAACAGCTTGGCGATGACGTCGCAGACCACCATCACGGTCGCACCGGTTAGGATGGACGCGGGGATCAACAGTTTGTTGTCGGAACCGATGAACATACGTGCCATGTGGGGACCGACGAGACCGACGAATCCGATGACTCCGGTGAAACTGACGATGGCGGCGGCCACGACGGAGATGATGGTGAGCAGGATGATCCTGATGCGGTTGACGTTGACGCCGAGGGTGGTGGCGAAATCGTCACCGGAGTTCATGGCGTTGAGGTAACGGCTCATGTACACGATGATGCCGCAACCGACCAGACTGACGGCGAACATCACAGGCAGGGTGGTCCAGGACGCCTTGTTGAGGGTACCGATGGTCCACTCGTAGGCGGATGCCATGGCGTTCTCGTCTGCGGTGAGCATGACGTAGGAGGTGAGTGCGTTGAAGATGTACATGACCGCGATACCTGCGAGGATCATGGTCGAGGGGGACGCACGTTTAGCAAGGGACAGGAACAGGATGACTGCCGCGGGGATCAACGAGAAGATGAACGCGTTGACGACGATACCTGCGGACCCGCCGATGGCGATACCGAGGACGATCGCGATTGTGGCACCGAAACTGGCTCCGGAGGAGATACCGGTGGTGTAGGAATCGGCGAGAGGGTTCTTCAACATGCTCTGCATGGCCGCTCCGGTGGTAGCCAGGGCACCTCCCGCTATTAGTGCGACGAGGAGACGGGGCACACGGTCCTGCCAGATGACCCTGAGGTCCAAGGTGTTGAATCCGTCGGACATGTGGGTCAGGTACTGCCAGATGGCACCGTATGTGTCCAAGAACGAGATCTCGTATGCTCCGAGACCGAGTGCGTAGCCCGATACAATGAAGAGGATTACTACAAAAAGTAACAGACTGATTACCTTCTTCTTCCTCTTTTTTGTATAATTTTGTAGTAGATCAGAAAGTGCGAATCCTTTTTCCTGTGCGGAATTGGATTCATCGATTTTACTTTCCATAGATTTAGTATTACTTTGTATTTATTAATTGTAGTTCTTTATGCATTAGTAATACGTCCATTTCATTTCAATCTCATTAATTAAGAATAAATAGAAAATTATTGTTACTTTCATCAGGTAAGGTTCTATGAACAAGAAATTCATACCTATCATCGCCATTGTGGCGGCCATCGTGGTCGTCGCCGCTGGATATATGGTACTATTCAACGGTGACAACAACGAGAAAGAAGAGAAAGTTTCGGACAACGACGGATCCCTTTGGATCCTCGGAAACGCCAACGGAGACTCCAGGATCGATTCCAAGGACGTCAGCCTCATCGAGGACCTCGTGAAGAAAGGCGGATCCATCGACATCAACGAGTACAAGATGTACGACGCCAACAACGACGGAAAGATAACCTCCGCCGATGTCACCCAGGTGAAGGCACTCATCGCCGGAACCGCCAAGGTCATCAGCTACAAGAACATCGACGGCGAGTGCCGTGATTTCAAGGTCTCCTCCACCGGTAACTACAACATCATCCTCAACGGAAGGTGTGTCGCAGAGGAGATCATCCTCCTGATCAACAAGAACCCAGCCCGCTACAACATCGTGGCCGCATGCAAACAGTGTGAGACCTACGACGAACAGCTCCAGCTCTGGGCACAGAACCCCAAGCTTACCAAATCCGCCGACAAGAACGGTGCGACCGACTTCGAGATCCTCAGCAACATCGAGAAGGACCTCGCAGCCGCAGGAAACCATGACCCCATCGTCCTCTGCATGGGAAGCATCGGATACTACAACAAAGACCTCGAAGAGAAGGTCAAAGGCGACGAGACCGTCCATATCACCAGGCTCCCCTCCTGGGAAGGCAACACCATGAGCGGTATCCTCACCTGGGGATACCTCTTCGGATCCCAGGGAAGTTACAAGGGAACCTCCGCATGGCAGGCCGCCATGGACTATGAGGCCTGGGCACTGAAGTACCTCGACCCCATCACCGAGATGGCCGAGAAGCTCACCACCAAGAAGACCATGCTCAACGTCTCCATCAAAGAGGAGACCCCCGGTGTCTTCACCTACTCCGTACAGGGTCCCGGAAGCGATCCCTACGTATACAGTTCCAAGGCCGGAGCCGACAACCTCGGACTCAAGTTCGGAGCACCCGGACAGACCGGTAACGTCAGCACCACCAAGGACGCCATCGCACAGTACGCAAAGAACGTGGACGTCGTCATCAGTCAGATCCTGGCGGACGCATACGCCCCCACTGCACAGAAGAGCTGTGACAACACCCTCGACATGACCATCAGGGCGCTCAACGGATGGGTCTCCCCCAACACCGACGTCTATGCGATGTCCTTCATGATCTTCAACGGAGCACCCTACGTGCTCAGTATGATCCAGTACGCAAAGATGCTCTACAATGACAACTCCGTCATCGCAGGCATCGACTTCGACAAGGCACTCAACGAGTACCTCAAGCTCGTCGGATGGGACAAGCGTACCGACCTGAACGACATGGTCCTCCTTTCCTCCGTCGGACACACCACCATCAAGGTTTGAAACCGGTGAGGATATGGACGAGAGGATACGCGACCGTTGGAGCTCCAGGGCGGAGGGCTACAGCAACTTCGTCCGCAGGGGTTTCGACAACACCAAGGAACGCAGGCTTTGGCAGGAAATGTACATAGAGGAGTTGGACGGACGCACCGGACCCATATTGGACTGTGGTTGCGGACCTGGGACAGCATCCCTCAGGATGAAGGACGCCGGTTATGACATAATGGGTATGGACTTCTCGGAGGAGATGCTTGAAAAGGCGAGAGAGAACGCGACCCATTACGGATTCGATATCGAGTTCCGTCAGGGTGACGCCGAGAACAATCCCTTCGACGACGGATCCTTCAATGCCATCATCAGTCAGTACATGCTGTGGACCATCCCCCATCCTGACAAGGTGATGTCCGAGTGGTACCGTATCCTGAGACCCGGTGGAAAACTGATCTATGTGGACGGGAACTGGTACAATGACGAACGCGACACCGCCCTCAGGCGTGGCGTCATGCGTATCGCCAGGGTGTTCGAGTTCCCTAAGGTCGAGAAAAGGGGACCTTCCGGTGCCAAGGGACGCGGTGACGTGCACGACCATCTATGGTCCGCCACCGCTAACAGGCCCGATGACGATGTGAAGATGCTGGAAGCGGCAGGATTCACGGACATCAAGGTCACCCGTAATATCGCACGCAGGGTCATGCCGGGTATGCGTTACTATGCCAACGCCTTGACCTCGGAATATTTCATGATCTCCGCCGTCAAACCTTAAACCATTTACGGGCCCAACGCCCGGTTTTCTTTCTTTTCAATGGGGATTCCACATGATTCAAGGTTCTGTTCTTATCGATGGGAGGAAGATAGCCACCTACGTCGCCGGAGAAGGCGATATCACCTACGTCTTCGTCCACGGTGGTCCCGGAGGACGCAGCGATGAGAGGTTCGGTGACCTTCTTTCGGAATACGGCAAGGTCTTCATGTACGACCAGTCCGGAGGGGGAAGGTCCGATCCCGTCCCTGATCTGGAGAATCTGGAACCTGGTCTGTATATAGACGAGTTAGGCAAGGTTCTGTCCACCATCGAAGGGAAGTACGTTCTCATAGGATATTCCTGGGGAGCGGTCCCTGTCGTCGGATACGCGGCCTCTTGCAATGATCCGGATCTGGTCTCGACAGTGTTCCTCTCTCCGTTCCTCGACGGTACGTTATGGTCGGAGGACCAGTTCAGGAACATGGAGGATATCGATAAGGACAAGGCCGTCCTTTTCAGAAAATATGCCGAGGAAGAATATGTCGGCCCCGAGTTCCTGGAACTTCTGAAGGACTACTTCTACAGGTATCTGTACATGGAGGAACCCAACCGTATAGAATCGACCAAACACGCCCATGTGCCTGTGGGGAAGATATGCCTCAGGCTCTGGGGGAAGAACGATGCCGTCCCCATAGGTCCGCTCAAAGACCATTCGTCGCTGGACCTTCTCGGAAAGATCAAGGTACCTTCGCTGTGGATATGCGGAGGTTCGGATTCGGTACGTCCCGAGACCCTTAGGAAAATGGCGGAAATGGCAGGTTCGGACGATATCGTGGTGATACCCGATGCAGGACATTACTCGATAAGGGAGATCCCCGAGGAGTTCATCAAGGCCATAGTGGACTTCGTGTCCGAAAAATCGCTTTAAATTTCATTCCGGACGCTCTTCGGGTTCGATGAGCGGTTCGGAGACCAGACCTGCGGACTCTTCCGCGGTCTTGATACAGGCAAGAAGGTCGTCTGCCGTGTTCCTGAGGGTTCCGGCGGACTCTGCCTGCATCCTGTAGACAATGGTTTTTCCCTCGAGCTCCGCATCCACATAGTCGCCGTTCTCGGGCGATACCGCCGCAAGTACGGCTTCTGCGACCTTCAGGTCGTCGTATGGGAAACGGATCTCGAGGGTGTACAAGTCAATCACTTCTTCTGGTTGAGGACGAAGTCTGCGATTGCCTTTCCGACCTCTGCGGTCTTGAGGTTTCCGCCGAGATCGGGGGTGGTCAGTTTGTTGTCGAGGCAGTACCTGACCGCATCATGGAGCATCTTACCCTCGGTGGGGAAGCCCTGGTTCTCCAGAAGCATCTGTGCGGCGAGGACGGCGGCGATGGGGTTGGCCTTTCCCTGTCCAGCTATGTCGGGTGCTGATCCGTGGATGGGCTCGAACATGCTGACGCCGTTGGGGTTGATGTTTCCGCTTCCTCCCATTCCGAGTCCTCCCTGGAGCTGTGCACCGAGGTCAGTGAGGATGTCTCCGAAGAGGTTGGGGACCGCGACGGTTCCGAAGGTCTCGGGCCTGACGATCATGGCCATGGACATGGCGTCGACGAACATGTACTCGAGGTCGAGTCCGTACTCTTTGGCCTTCTCCTGGAAGATTTCCCTCTGCATCCCGTAGTTGTTGGTGATGACGTTCGCCTTGTCGACGAGGGTAACCTTGTTGTCTCCCCTGGCGATGGCGTATTTCATGACGTAGTCGGCCCAGCGGGTGATTCCTTTCCTGGAGACGAGACCGATCTCGATGGAGTAGTCGTCGTCCTCGGTGGGGCATGCGTTGACCTTGAAGTCCATGTTGTAGGACTCCCTCTTGACACCGAGCTCGACGTCGTAGGAACCGTCTGCGTTCTTCTTGTCGCTGTAGGTGGGACCGAACCTCTTTCCGAGACCCATGTAGAAGTCCTCGGTGTTCTCCCTGAGGAAGTGGATGTCGAAATCGACCTCTCTCTTCAAGGGGACGAGGGGGAACCAGGAGGTGACGGGTCTGAGGTTGATGTACTGGTCGAAGACGGCCCTCATCTTGAGGAGGATTCCCCCTTCGAGGACACCGGGTTTGACACGGGGGTCTCCGATGGCACCGAAATAGATGGCGTCCTTTTTCTTCAGGGCGTCGATGTCTTCGTCGGTGAGGAGTTCCTGGGTCCTGAGGTATCTGTCGGATCCGATGTCGAACTCCACGTCACTGAACTGGAAGGAAGAGATCTCGGAAACGGCTTTGAG
>JAKSHW010000109.1 GCA_024399195.1 archaeon
GTGAAAGGATTGGAACCGGGACTGAGGAACGATTCCATGGCATGGCACAATGCATCGAACGTGACAGGTGCGGTGACGGAACGGGGCATGGTCTCCATCAACGAGGGATCGACTATGGACGACCTTGCGACCAGGACGGGGTAGCTCAGGCCCTTCTTGTCCTTGGTATCGGGATTGGTGAGGATGGCCGTGCCGTTGCTCTCACTACCGGTACCGCAAGTGGTGGGGACCGCAACGATAGGTACTGCATCGGAAGGTGCCTTGACCCTTTTGAAAATGTAATCGTTGATGTCGCCTCCGTTCCTGGCGAGAAGGGCTATTCCCTTGGCCGCGTCCAACGGGCTCCCTCCGCCTATGGAGAGGACGACGTCGCATCCGCTGGCATTGAGGTATTCCGCCCCTTCCTCCACGGTAGTGGTCAAGGGGTTCTTTGTAACCTTGTCGAACACATCGTACTCCACGCCTGCGTCTTCCAACAACGATTCTGCACGTTTCAGGAGACCGGTCTCGGAACTGCTCCTTCCGGTGACGATCAGTGCTTTCCTACCGTACTTGGAGACCTCTTCGCCTATCAGATCGGCCTTCCCCCTCCCGAACTTTATGTTCGCAGGGACGTAGTAATCAAAATCCATTGACAACACCTGGGACCGATGTCATTCCTTGGGGTCTTCGGTGGTGCCGAGGTCCTTCCTGATCTTCTCCAGAAGAACGTCCATGTAGGCATCCTTTCCTTCGTCATGGAAGGTCTCGTCCTCGTACAGCAGAAGTCTCATCATTTCCTCTTCGGAAAGCAGCTCGGGGGTCTTCTCCTTTTTTTCTCCGTCCACGTTAACATACCTCTGTAAGGTAAAACCTATCAGAGCGGTACAGATAAAGAGTTATAAAGACACACCAGATTTCAATGCCCATGCCTAGCATAGCGATCATAGGTGGAACGGGTATCTACAACCCCGATACCTTCGAACTTATCAGAGAAGAATTCCCCGACACCCCCTACGGTAAACCTTCCGACCCCATCATGATCGGAAAGATCGCAGGTGTCGAAGTGGCTTTCCTTTTCAGACACGGGAAGAACCACCAGTACCCCCCTTCCTCCGTACCCTACAGGGCCAACATGTATGCTCTGTGGAAGCTCGGAGTGAAATACGTCATCTCCGCATGTGCGGTGGGTTCCCTTCAGGAGGAATACGTCCCCGGAGACCTCGTGATTGCAGACCAGTTCATCGACTTCACCAAGAAAAGGGATTACACCTACTTCATGGACAAGACCGTGCACATCTCCATGCCCGACCCCTGCTGCCCCTATCTCAACGACATCTTCGCATCCGTCGCAAAGGAAATGAAGATCAGGTACCACCTCGGCGGAACCTACGTCTGCATCGAGGGTCCCAGGTTCTCCACCAGGGCCGAGAGCCACATGTTCAGACAGTTCGGAGACATCGTCGGAATGACCATGGTCCCCGAATGCCAGCTCGCAAGGGAGCTCGGAATGTGCTACTGCAGTCTTGCGACCATCACCGACTACGATTGCTGGAAGGACGAGGACGTCACCATCGAGATGGTCGTCAAGACCATGTCCGAATGCCTCGACAAGGTCCTCAGGCTTCTCGAGAAGGGTCTTCCCCTTATCAAGGAAGACACCGAATGCGTCTGCAAACAGGGTGCCCTCGGCTGCGGTTCCCTCGACGCCATCCAATAAACCACTCATCAGGAGGGCCGTGGAAGCGGCTCTCCACCCATTCTGCTTTATTCTTTGAACTGATTCCCGCGGGTATGAGGATCGTCATCAGGGGAACAGTCCAAGGGGTCGGTTTCCGTCCCGCAGTATACCGTACGGCGGTAGCCCTCGGATTGAAGGGTACCGTATGCAACAACGGATCCAATGTCACCGTGGACGTGGACGATGGCGATCTGTTCCTTGAAAGATTTATGAAAGAACTTCCCCCGTTGGCAAGGATCGAGAGCATAGAGAAGATTCCCTTCGAGATCGACCCCGATATGGACGGCTTCAGCATAATCGGTTCCGATGCGGGTGTGAAGGAAGGGTTCTCCATACCCACCGACACCGCGATATGCGACAGGTGTCTCGAGGACCTCCGTTCCGGAAGAAGGAAAGGATATCCGTTCACCACCTGTACCGACTGCGGACCGCGTTTCACATTGTTACGTTCCCTCCCGTACGACCGTAGGAGTACCGCCATGGACGCCTTCCCGATGTGCGAGGTCTGCGGAAAGGAATACTCCGACCCTGAAGACAGAAGATTGCACCATCAGACGGTCTGCTGTCCCGACTGCGGACCGAGATACACGTTCACCGACAAGGACGGGAACACTGATTCGGAAGACCCTGTGGGAAGGTTCGCCGAGGTCTTGGAGAACGGCGGTATAGGCATAGTGAAGAGCTGGGGCGGAATGCACATCTGCTGTACCCTTTCCGAAACCCCCCGTATGAGGGAATGGTACCGCAGGAGACAGAAACCGTTCGCGATCATGGTCAAGGACGTGGAATCGGCGAAAAGATACTGTTCCCCCACATCCGCGGAACAGACCGCATTGGAATCCCCGCACAGACCGATCGTCCTGATAAAGAAGGTTCCGTGCAAGGTTACGGAGGAGATCTCGCCGGGACTCGACAACATCGGGGTGTTCCTGCCTTACACGGGGGTACAACACCTGTTGTTCGAACGTCTTGGCACCGATGCCCTGATAATGACCTCCGCGAACGTACCCGGTGAACCCATGATCCTCGACAACGGGGAGATACTCACGATGGGTGCGGACGCGTATCTGCTCCATGACCAGGAGATCGTAAACAGGGCGGACGACAGCGTCGTCAGACTGAAAGGGGACGATACGTTCTACATCAGGAAATCGAGAGGGGCCATCCCGTCCTATATCGAGATACCCTGCAAGGGCCATGCGGTGGCGGTAGGTGCACAGGAAAGCCTTGCGGGGGCCGTATGCTCAGGCGGAAGGATCTATCCCACACAGCACATCGGGAACGGCGAAGGTATCGGCGTACCCGAATACCTCTCGGAGGCGATAAGGTTCCAGATGTCCCTTGTAGGTTGCGAACCTTCCGTGATCGCGGAAGACCTGCATCCCGCATATCTCAACCGCAGGTTCGCGAAGGAACTGTCGGAAGAATACGGTGCCGAAGTGATCGATGTACAGCACCATTGGGCCCATGCGGCCGCCCTGATGGTCGACAGGGATGTGGAGAACGTCACAGCCTTAACGTTGGACGGTACAGGCCATGGGGACGATGGAAAGGCCTGGGGAGGAGAGGTCCTTTCGTGCGACTATTCGGGATACAGGCGTGTGGCCCATCTGGAATACATACCCCTGTTGGGTGGACAGAAGGCCCTGTACGACCTCAGGAGACTGAGACTTGCAATAGACACGATGAACGATGACGGGAACAACACCACGTTCACGGACGCCGAGGCCGGGATCCTGATGAAGACCATGGCACGTTCCGTTCAGACCTCTTCTTTCGGAAGGTTGTTGGACGCCGTTTCGTTCTACCTCGGAGTGTGCGAGGAACGCACATACGACGGGGAGCCCGCAATGAAACTGGAACCTCTGATATCCAAAGGAGAACTTATCGACGGATACGGTACGACCACCGAGAACGGAGTCGTGAAGACAGCCCATCTCTTCTCCAGGATAGACGGCAAGGACCGGAAGGAGGACGTCGCATATTCCATCGTGTACAACGTCCTTGACGAGATGATATCCTCCGCGGCACAGGACTGTGACGGGACCGTCGGCATCACCGGCGGAGTATCGTACAATGTGCCCATAGTCGGGATCGCCGAGAAGATCGCAAAGTCCCACGGATTGGATCTTCTATGGCATAGGAGGGTTCCGAACGGGGACGGGGGGATCTCCACGGGACAGGCCGCGATCGCCGTCCACAGAGTGTGACCGAACATCCATCGGAAACATGCGTAGTGGTTGGAAAACCGTGTTCTCGGATAGTCCAGTATTTTAAAGACAATCGATAGAGTAGGTTGTCTGATACATCCATTAATAGAATAATTTATAAGTTAAAGGATAATATAACCATCCAATATAGATGAGCTGGTCACAATGCAGAACGTACTTTTTGTACTGTTAGACGGGATGGAAGACCACCCCAATCCAGAACTGGGCGGTAAAAAACCGTACGAGGTAGCCAAGATGCCTTTCATAAGGAAAAAGGCCCCCCATCTGCATTGGACGACCGGAAGAGGGTATACCCAGCTTTTCCTCAACGAGTTCTGGACCGGACATCCTCCGGAGGTCGCAAGGGCCGCCCTGGAGGCCGAAGGTCTGAAACTGGACATGTCCGGCGACCGTACGGCGTTCCGTCTGAGCCCCGCATACATCCAGGACGGTACCGTCCATTGGGCCTACGGGGTATCCGAGGAAGAGGAGACCAGGTTCGTCACATCGATGAAGAAGAACCTTTCCATGTTGGATGACATGAAGCCCGACATAGAGTTCTTCGTCCATGGCCGTTCCGTCATAACATTGGATTACAGGGAGGAGATCCCTCAGAACACACCTCAGGCCCCCGTGGACGGTCCATACGTCCCCATACCCGGAAAACTGGGTGAGTTCATATCGAAGGTCAGGGAGGAGACGGGAGGTATCACGGTCTATCCCTGGGGCATAGGAAAGGTCGGAAAATCGTTCCCGCCCCATGGGTGCATAGAAAAGATGGTCCATATCTCGGACAGCCCTACCGCCATGGGCATAGGGGCCATGATCGGCCACGAGACCCACATCGTCCCCGACCTGGACGACCGCTTCCCCATCGCGAAAGAAGCCTTGAAGAAAGGACATGTGTTCCTCCATATGGACGAAGTGGACGAATACAGCCACGAGAAGGACCATATGAAGAAGATAAAGGTGCTGGAACACATCGATTCCATGATGGAGGAATATTTCTCCGACGTGGAGAACATCGTGTTCTTCGTAGACCATGGTACCTCCTGCATAACCGGACAGCACATCCTGATGGACGTACCGTTCCGTACAAACATAGAATCAGAGTTCAAAGAGGGAGAGAAGGTGGAACTTGCCACCTTGGTCCCCAGATTATTGGAGAGATTGCAATGAGTTTCGAACTTCCCCCTTCATTGGGCGTACGCGGCAACGAAGAAGTCGCAAAAGAGATAATATCCCGCATATGGGGTAAGAAAGGAGTATTCACCTGTACGGTTGCGAACACCCTTACATCGACCATCCCCGGAATCTCCGAGGCAGGGGACACTCCCGAGCTCACCCTGTTCACACCTGCGGCGGATGCGGAACTCCTGGTCCTCGGCAAGGTCACCTGTATGAAGGGCATCCCCATAAACCCCGGAGGAATCCCCACTCCCGCAACCCTTACCAAAGCCGCTCTGGAACTCTCCAAAATGCCGTATTTCATAATCAACGGCGGATGTAAGGTCGTCCCCAACATCCCCTGCATCGAGGTCGGTGGGACATACGGCGAGAAGGTCATCACCGGCAAGGCCGTGTCTAACGTACAGAAAGCGTACGAATACGGAAAGATGCTCGGTGAGCAGATGGCCCAGTTCTACGACTACATCGTGGTGAGCGAGAGCTGTGCCGGAGGAACCACCACCGCATTGGCGGTACTCCTCGCCATGGGCACCATAAAGGAAAACCTGGTGAGCAGCAGTTCTCCCAAGAATCCCAAACAGCTCAAGATGGACACCGTCATGAAAGGACTCGAAGCGGCCGGGATCGGTATCGGAGACCTTGCAGACGACCCTCTGAAGGCGATCGAATGCGTCGGAGACCCCATGATGCCCGTCAACATAGGTATCGCTGTAGGAGCCGGTCTCAAAGTGCCTGTGATCTTCGGAGGAGGTTCCCAGATGGCCCCCTTGATGGCCGCAGCCATAAAGCTGGAACCCGGGATCGTCGGCAACATAATGCAGGGAACCACCAGATGGCTCCTCTCCGACCCCAACTCCAACATGGTGAAGATCATGGAGAACATCTCCGACAGGATACCTATGGTCTACATCAACATGGACTACTCCAAGAGTCCCTACGAGGGTCTTCAGGCCTACGAATGGGGATTCATCAAGGAAGGTGTTGGTTGCGGCGGATCATCCGTAGCCGCCGTCATCGGAAGTGCGGGAGAGATCGACTGCGACAAGATCCTCGACAGGGTCCATGAGATCTACCGCAAGATCATGAGCCTCGACTGAAAAACAATAACACGGTCCCTTACCGCATAACGAGGTTTGGGGCCTTTCATTCTCAAACGGATGTCCCTATATACATATCATATAGGGGTCACAGACCGATCCTTGCACGTACGGTATGGACCCATCGACAGACATTGGACCGT
>JAKSHW010000011.1 GCA_024399195.1 archaeon
TAACCTGCCTGTGCGATGGACGAGTAGGCGAGCATCCTCTTGATGTTGTTCTGAGAGATTGCAACGATGTTTCCAATGGTCATGGAGAAGGCTGCGATGATCGCGAAGAGGTACTGGACTGCCTCGATCTCGAGGGTTCCGGTTGCCTTTGCTGCGAAGAACATCACAAGGAAGACCTTGAAGAACACAGCGATACCCATCTTCTTGGATCCGGTTGCGAGGAACACGGAAACAGGGGTGGCTGCTCCCTCGTATACATCGGGGGCCCACATGTGGAAGGGTGCTGCTGCGATCTTGAATCCATAACCGGCGATCATGGTGATGACACCGATGAGGAAAGCATAGCTGTAGCCGTTTGCTACGAGAGCGGAACCGAGCTCGGCGAGCTTGATGGTTCCAAGGGCTCCATAGAGCATGGAGATACCGTAGATGGTAAGGGCAGTGGACAGTCCACCGATGATGACGTACTTCACACCGGCCTCGGCGGCACGGGGATCGGCCTTCTTCATGGTGACGAGTGCGTAGGAAGAGATACTGACAACCTCGACACCGACGAAGATGGCGACGAGATCGAGTGCCTCGACCACGAACATCATACCGACAGCTGCGATGAGGAGCAGAGAGCTGTACTCACCGAAGTGGATGGTGGTGACCTCTTTGCTGGATCCAGAGACGAAGACGACCATAAGGGCGACGATCTGGAAGAGCAGGATCATGAGTCCGCTGAATGCGTTGTACTCAAAGAGACCCTCAGTGGTTCCGACGAAGGATCCACCGTCTGCAGTGAGCAGGATTACGTTGATGATGATCGAAACGAAGATCAGGAGCGCATTGACGATGCTGGGAACGATCCTCTTTTTGGAGGCGATGTAGACAGCAGGGGAAATGAGCGCACCGATGATCATGATGATCATGGGCAGTATAGCAGTATACTGTCCGAAGATGTCAGTAAACATAGTTGCGTCCATCAGATCACTCCGTTAAGGCTGGGGAGGACAATACCACTGTTGACGATGGAGTCCACGTATCCCTGGATGAAACTGAGTGCACAGTCGGGCCAGATTCCGTAAACTGCAACAGCGATAGCAAGGACTGCGAGGGCAACGCACTCGAGTTTGTCGAGGTCGGTGACCTTGCCCATGTCGATCTTCTTGGTCTCCCTTCCGAACAGGGTCCTCTGCATTGCCCACAGGTAGTAACCTGCAGTAAGGAGGAGGGACAGGAGGCAGAACACGAGGAGGTAGATCATGTCGTTGGCGACAGTCCAGTCGTAGAAGGCGAAGACGATACCGAACTCTCCCCAGAATCCAATAAGTCCGGGAAGTCCGAGGGATGCCATGAAACAGAACATCATGAAGGATGCGTAGAGAGGAAGCTTTCCGGCGATTCCACCGAGGAGAGCGATCTCTCTGGTTCCGAGGTGGTCGTGGGCTGCACCGCAGACCATGAAGAGCATAGCTGCGATGAGACCGTGGGCGAACATCTGGAAGATTGCGAATTCGATACCGATTCCGGAGAGGGTACCCATAGCGACCATGACAAGACCCATGTGGGAGATGGAGGAGTATGCGACCATCTTCTTGAGGTCTCTCTGGGCGATACAGGCGTATGCACCGTAGATCATAGCGAGAATACCCATTCCGATCATGATGAACTGCCAGTTGGGAGCTCCAAGGGGAAGGGCCTCGATACAGATCCTGATGATACCGTAGGAACCCATCTTAAGCATGACACCGGCCAGAAGGACGGATCCTGCAGTGGGTGCTTCGGTGTGTGCGTCGGGAAGCCAGGTGTGGAAGGGGACAGCGGGCATCTTGACGGCGAATCCGAAGAACAGAAGTCCGAAGACAAGGGTCTGGAACGCCTCAGAGGCATACAGTCCGACACCGTTTTTGACGGCCTCGAAGCCGAAGTCGACAACTCCGCCGTGAGCGGCCTGGAAGGCCATGGCGAAGATACCGATCAGCATGATGAGGGATGCGATGTGGGTGTAGATGAAGAACTTGATCGCAGAGTAGTGCCTCCTCGGGCCTCCGTACCAGGAGATGAGGAAGTACATGGGGATCAGACTGACCTCCCACATGATGTAGAACAGGAAGTAATCTGCGGAGAGATAGACTCCCATAAGTCCCACTTCGATTGCGAGGAGGAGGCTGTAGAAGTAGTTGTTGCGCTTGGGCTCGCCGTGCTCCATGTGGACACCGTCATGGCAGAACACGATGACGAGGACCTCGAGGAGAGCGGTCAGGAAGACCATGAGGATGCTGAGACCGTCGACGGTGAAGATGAAGGACATCTTGAGACCGGCGGAGTCGATCCATCCAGAGTTGAAGTCGAACTGGCTGTAGTCACCTGCAAGCATCACATAGGTAGAGATGACGAGGGTGATCACGGTGAATGCGAGTGCTACGATCTTTGCGAGTTTCTCTCTGGAACCGCCCATGAAGAGGGTGATGATGGTTCCGACGAGAGGAATCAAGATAAGTGCGGGCAGTACGAATGAATCCATATCAGAGACCTCCGAACTGTGCGAAGAGGAGTGCTGCTGCGACGAAGAGAGCAACGATTCCACCTACGACGATGATGGCGTAGGACTGGACGTGACCGTCCTGGGCTTTGCTCATGAGGTCACCACCGCCGACAACGGAGCTGGAGAGTCCGTTGACGGTACCGTCGATAACCTGCTTGTCGAAGAAGTCGACACCTTTTGCGACTCCGTATCCGAGCTTCCAGGAGAGCTGGTTGTAGAGCTCGGGGAAGTACCACCTGTTGGAGATGGTGGTGTACAGAGCGGATTTTCCATCCTTGTTGAATTTTCCAGGGTTCATGGTTCCCTTTACGTACATGCAGTGTGCAAGGTAGATTGCAAGGAGAACGAGAACGATGGTGACGTAGGTCTTCCAGTTGGTGAAGAGCTCTACGATCCAGTGGAGACCGGACTCAGCCTCTCCGCCACCGACGAGCCATGCGCCGTCGACGAGACCGATGGTGAAGACACCGTCCCAGCCGAAGGTGAGGGTGAAACCGAAGGCGAATGCGAAGATGGACAGGACCATGAGAGGCATGGTCATGCAGTTGGGGGACTCACCGTGGCAGTGTCCGTGGGCACCGCCCTTGTACTCTCCCATGAAGGTCATGAACCAAAGCCTGAACATGTAGAATGCGGTCATGAATGCAGTGACGATTCCGAGGATCCAGAGGAGAATGAAGACCCAGCTGATGGATCCAGACTCTTCGAAGGTCTCGAAGACGACATCGAGGACAAGATCCTTGGAGAAGAATCCTGCGAAGAAGGGGAATCCTGCGATAGACAGGGTACCGATCAGCATGGTCATTGCAGTCTTGGGCATCTTCTCCTTGAGTCCGCCCATGAGGCGCATATCCTCGGTACCGGTGGAGTGGATGACACTTCCGGAGCAAAGGAAGAGGAGAGCCTTGAAGAATGCGTGGTTAGCCATGTGGAGACATCCGGCAGTGTAACCGAGTGCACCGATGACCATGAGGTGTTCCTCACCGGTTTCCATTCCGAGAGCGACGAGGTATCCTCCGGCTCCGAGGGAAAGGAACATGTAACCAAGCTGAGACAGGGTAGAGTAAGCAAGGACCTTCTTGATGTTCATGTTGTTCATTGCCATGGTTGCGGTGAAGAATGCGGTTGCACCTCCGATGATGGCGACGAAGAGCATGATGTCCTTGTCCATGCAGAACAAGGGGAAGCACCTTGCGACGAGGTAGACACCGGCCTTGACCATGGTTGCTGCGTGGATAAGTGCGGAAACGGTGGTAGGTCCGGCCATTGCGTCAGGCAGCCAGTCGAGCAGGGGGAACTGAGCGGACTTTCCGATGACTCCTCCGAAGATCAGAAGAGCTGCAAGGAGGAGTTTGCCAGAATCGGCGGCCCATGCGGCTGCGAGGTTGTCGGCGTTGAAGACGACGGTGTAGTCGAGGCTTCCCATTGCGAGGAACAGGATGAAGAGACCTCCCATAAGGCAGACATCTCCGAGCCTGGTGACAAGGAAAGCTTTCTTTGCTGCGGATGCAGCGTTGTCGGCTTTGTCATCTCCTTCGGGGTGGCGGAAGCTCCAGAATCCGATAAGGAGGTAGGAGCAGAGACCCATGACTTCCCAGAAGATGAACAGCTCAAGAAGACTGCTGGAGACAGCGAGTCCGAGCATACCGGTAAGGAAGAGTGCTACTTCTGCGAAGTACCTTCTCTTTCTCATCTCCTGGTCGTGCATGTATCCGAGGGAGTACACGAAGATCAGGGTGGAAATGAAGGATGCGAAGAGCATCATAAGACAGGACAACGAATCGATGTAGTAACCGATGTTGATCTCGTATCCACCGATGGTGAACCACAGGATGTGGCTCTCGACTGCAGCAGGATAGCATGCGGTGAAGTAGTCGTAGGACACGAGGAGTGCGATCAGGAACGAGATTGCGGTTCCGAAGACGACAAGGAGACCACCGTATGCGGTCTTCTCACCCATCTTGGTTCCGAAGAGTCCGACGATCACAAAGCAAAGACAGGGTATGAGGGGAACGAGCCATGCAAGATCTACAAATCCCATTTTACCACCTCATAGAGACGAGATCGTCAGTGTTGGTACTCTTCCTGACCTTGTAGGCGTTCAGGAGGATAGCGATACCGACAGCAACCTCTGCTGCTGCGACGGAGATAGTCATGACGACCATGACCTGTCCGATAGCGTCACCGCTGAATGCGGAGAATGCAACGAAGTTGATGTTTGCTGCGTTGAGCATAAGCTCGGTACACATCAAAACGATCAGGGTGTTCGGTTTGGTGAGCACACCGTAGGCTCCGATAACGAAGAGTACGGCAGCGAAAGCAAGGAAGTACTCCAGGGGAATCATTCCTTCTCCACCTCTTCTTTAGCAATACATACACCAGCGACCATAGCTCCGAACATGAGGAGAGACAGCACGATCAGCAGGACACCATAGTCCTCGAAGAGGACTGCGTTAAGGGATCCAGCCTTGACGTGTTTTCCGTCACCGTCGTCGACGACGATGTCAGGGTGCTGTCCGGTTCCGGTCTCGATGGGCTCAGGGGAGTCACCGTAAAGGATAGCTCCGTCTTTCTGCACATCTTTCCAATCGGTAGCGAATACGCCGATAGCAAGGGCTGCAAGCAGGAATACACAGACTGCAATACCTGCGAATGCTCTCTTACTCATTCATATCTTCCTCCTTGATGTATTTGCGGGTAAGCATAATACTGAAGGCAAACAGGATTGTGATTGCACCGACGTAGACGAGAATCTGCACGACTCCAAGGAACTCCGCCTCGAGGAAGTAGTAGGTCACAGCGACGGTGACGAACACGAGAGCGAGGTAGAATGCACTGTGAACAGGCAGTCTGTCAACGACGACAGCAATAGCGGCGGCAATCCCGATAGCAGCGAGGATGATGAAGGCCACAAGGTCTGCATTTCCCCAAACGTAAACTGCGAAGTTTACTATGCCGTCCCAAATATCTTCAAGCAATGCCATCACAGCACCTCCTTGATGTGGAGTGCGTCCTTGGGACAGTCATCGACACAGTTGCTGCAGCAGATGCAGGTCTCGTCGTTGATCTCGGGCCAGAGAATAGGCCTTCCCTTAGCGTTGACACCGTGCTCGACCATCTTGATGGCGTCGACGGGACATGCTTTGGCGCACTTCTTACAACTGATACATTTGTTGCCATCCAACTCAGGGCGGTCGACTTTGAAGGGGCTGACCCTCTTCTCGCCGTTTCCAGAGTTGTAATCGGAAAGGAGCGTCTCTTCGAGAATGACTTTCATTCCCTCGGTGGTGTGCTCGTAAGCAAGCCTGCGGGGACCGTAGATAAGGTCTGCCCTGGTGTACTCTGCGAGCTCTACGATGGGGGTGACGGTCATTGCGTCGAGAGGGCAGTATTCTGCACAGTATGCACAGAAGGAGCACCTTCCCATGTTGATCTGAGGCCTCATGACGGGGTTACCTTCATCGTCGGGGGTTTCCACGAGGATGATGGCGGCGCAGGGACACATCCTGGCGCACATTCCGCAACCGACACACTTGTTGAAGTCCAGTCCAGGACGTCCACGGTAGTTGTCGGGGTTCCAAAGTGCCTCATAGGGGTAAAGAACGGTTACAGGTCTGTGGACGGTGGTCCTGATCAGGAGCTTGGTTGCGGTCCAGATAGGCCTTACGATCCACAGGTCTTTCCAGCACTTGTGCCTTCCATCCCTGTATTTCTCCAAGTATTCCATAGTCATCAGAAGATACCTCCTACCTTAAGTGCCAGAACAATCACGAGGTTGAGGATTGCGAGAGGCATGAAAACCTTCCAACCGAGGTTGAGGATAGAGTCGGTCCTTACACGTCCTACACCGACACGGATCATGATCATGATGAAGAAGACGATCCAGGCCTTGAGGAGGAATACCAACTCGGGAACGGGCCACCAGGTGGTCCATCCGGTTGCAGTGAGGTCGATGAAGGGAAGAGTCCATCCACCAAGGAAGAGGATGACGATCATTCCACAGGAAGTTGCTCCCCTCATGTAATCGGCGAGCATGATAAGACCCCATTTCATACCGGAGTACTCGGTCTGCCATCCTTCGACAAGCTCGGACTCTGCCTCGGCAAGGTCGAAAGGAGCACGCTCGGACTCTGCGGTAGAGCAGATGAGGAAGGTGATGAATCCGACGATTCCGGGGATGATGTACCAAACGGTGTCGTACTGGTTGTTGACGAAGTCGTTGATGTTGAACGATCCGTTGAGCAGACACATGGTGGCGATGATGATGAGCATAGGCACTTCGTAAGAGATCATCATCTCTGCGGCCCTGATACCTCCGATAAGGGAGTATTTGTTGTTCTGGGCCCATCCAGAAACGAGGATGAGGAAAGGTGCCAATGCGTAAAGTCCCATAACGATCAGGATACCTGCTCCGTAGTCGACGACGAACCATCTTCCGGAAAGGGGAATGAGACAGTCGATGAAGACGGAGGTACCGATGATAAGGGATGCGGTCCAGATGTAGGTCATCTTGTCAGCGCGGGTGGACTGAACGTTGTCCTTCATGAAGGTCTTGAAACCGTCAGCGACGCACTGGAGGAATCCCCACATACCAATCATGGTTCCGCGCCTGTCCATGGTCCTACCGAGGACTTTACGCTCTTCCCACAGAGAAATGAGAACAGCGATGAAAGCCACTAGGAATATAATGACCATAAAGAGAACGAGGGCGAAGAAGTTGTTGGTCTGGGTGCATACGAGCCACTCGGAGATCCTGAGTCCGACGTTGGTGTCAGGAAGGATCAGGTTGACGAGCCATGCAAGGGTTCCACCGATGATGTCCCAGAGCTTGTATGCGATGTCGTAAGGAAGGTTGTATGCGTCACCGAAGGGATAGAAGGGACTCTCCATAGGGTTGTCATAGACGATCCAGTCAAGAATGCTAGAATATGCCATATGAATCACCTGTCGGTCTCTCCGAGACACATGTCGATCATTGCCATGATGACAGGAACGTCCGCGATCCTACATCCTTCGAGAAGGTCCTTGGAAGAGGAAACGTTGACGAAGATAGGACTGCGGACCTTGAGCCTGTAGGGCTGGTCGCTTCCATCGGAAACGAGGTACATCATGGACTCTCCACGGGGATCCTCGAGCTTGCAGAAGGTTCTGCCAGCGGGGATCTTGGAGGGGACTTTGAGCCTGTAGGGGGCTTTCTCTCCAAGGGCTTCGATCTTCTTTGCAGCCTGCCTGATGATCTTGACGGACTGGATCATTTCCTCCATCCTGACCATGTACCTGGCGTAGGAATCTCCGGTGGTGAGGACGGGGACCTCGAAGTCGACCTTGTCGTAGTTGTCGTAGGGATCGTCACGGCGGATATCGTAATCGATTCCGGTACCCCTTGCTGCGGGACCGGTGATTCCGAGGTTCGCGCATCTCTCTCTGGAGATGATTCCGTTTCCGATCATCCTGGAGGTGAAGGTGGAGTTGTTGTCGATGAGGTTGATGAGCTCCCAGATCGATTTGTCGAAGTGGTCGCAGCACCTGTAAAGGTCCCTGAGGAACCTGGTGGACTCATCGAAGACGTCGTTCCTGACTCCTCCGATACGGGGGTAGTTGGTGGTAAGCCTTGCACCGCAGAGCCTGATGTTCATATCCATCCAGTACTCCCTCTCCCTGGATGCCCAGAGGAAAGCGGTGTAGTTACCGAGGTCGGTACCGACTGCAGCGAGCCACATAAGGTGGGACTGGAGACGGTTGATCTCATCTGCGACGATCCTGATGTATTTGGCCTTCTCGGGAACTTCGATTCCGAGGGCTTTCTCACAGGTCATGCAGAAAAGGTGGGTGTAGGTCATGGATGCGGCGTAGCAGAGACGGTCCGCCATGGGGATGATCTTGGGGTAGGTCCTGTTCTCGGCCTCCTTTTCCCATCCTCTGTGAAGGTAACCGACGATAGGATCTGCGTCGGTTACGATCTCTCCGTCAGCACAGATCTTCAAGGTCCAAAGACCGTGAGAGAAGGGGTGCTGGGGACCCATGATGATCCACATCTTGTCCATGTCCATCTGACCGGACTGTGCGTTGTACTGATCTACCATCTCTTTGGTGACTTCTGCACCCTGTGCGATGGCGATAGTGTCAGGAATCTGGCATTCGTTCTGTGCCATTTACTGAACCTCCCTAAGTTTGTAGGACTTCCTGAAGGGGAAGAACTCGTAGTTCTCGGGAGTAAGAAGCCTCTCGAGCCTGGGGTGGTTGTCGAACACGATTCCAAAGAGCTCCCAGGTCTCCCTCTCGTGCCAGTTGGCTCCGCCCCAAAGGCAGGCAACGGACTCGATGTGGAGATCATCGTTGGGGATGTCGACTTCGACCTCGACGACGACTCCTTTGTATTTCGTGTAGTTGTCGATGTGATAGACGACCTGCATGTAATCGACCATGTCGACACCGATGACGGTGGCGCAGTGCTCGAAATCGAGGTCGTCGCGAAGGAATTTGCAGAGATCGAAGCTGATAGACCTGTCTGCCTTGACGTATACCCTGCGGGTCTCGGTCTTGGAGACGGTGGCCTTTCCGCTGAATTTGGACTCGATGAGCCCTTTGATCTCGCTCTCCCAGGTGTCTTTGTATTCACGAACTTCTTTAGCCATGTAAAAACACCTGTTCAATCCTTGAAGAAGACTCCTCTCTTGAAGTAGTCGTCGATCTTCTTCTGCAGGAGCATGAATCCGTCGATCATTGCATCGGGCCTTGCGGGACATCCAGGGATGTACAGGTCCACAGGAACAATCTGATCGAGACCCTGGACGCAGTTGTATGCGTCATACCAAGGTCCACCGGAAATTGCACACTCACCCATGGCGACTGCCCATTTGGGTGCGGGCATCTCTTCCCACAGCCTTCTGATATCGTTACGGATCTTCTTGGAGATCCATCCGTTGACCAGAAGGATATCGGTCTGCCTAGGGGAGGACCTGTAGATCATACCGTAACGCTCAGCGTCGAAACGGGATGCAGAAGCCTGTGCCATCTCGAGAGCGCAGCATGCAAGTCCCCAGTGCAGGGGGTGCATAGAGTTCTTCATGGCCCAGGACCAGATAGGTCCAGTCAGTTTGTCTATGGTCCTCCTGGTACCAGAGCTGAGGAGGTCATTGATCATGGCAGTGGACCATGACATGAACTCGTCGGCGCTCATAGCAACAGCGTGAGGATATAGGCTCATATCCATATGTCTTCCTCCTTTTTGAGGGCGTAAGTTACACCTAACAGCATTATTGCGAGGAACATCATGAGATAAACGGTGACAATGTTCGAGAAACCGTCGAACGCAACGGACCAGATCAGGAGGAATGTCACGACCAAATCAAATACCACGAAAATCAAAGCGTATGCGTAGTACTGGAACCTGAACTGAACACGTGCGTCTCCGATGGGAACCGAACCGCACTCGTAAGTCTCTTCTGTCCACTTCGATGATCTCGCAGGCCTGATAAACCTGGAGACCAGCCATGCCAAAGGCGCAAACCCGAGGGAAATAATCCCTACGAACATCAAAGGTACGTAGCTTGCGATTAGTGACATTAGCGCCACGAAGTCCTTTACATATATAATAAAGAATGAACGCGCGTGGATTCAGGTATATAAACTGAATTTGTTAAAGAATTTAGATTTAACTAAATATTCTATTATGAATAAGATAGGGTTATTACCTATGACGTGGGTTCGAACCACATGGCATACAAGATCGGATTCATCGGTGCTGGCAGGATGGCCGGCGCAATGATCAAAGGCCTCATCGCAAAAAATGTCTACACCAAAGATGAGATAATTGCGTGTGCACCTTCTGAAAATACCAGAAATAAAATGACCCAACAGGTAGGAATCAAGATGTTCGAGAAGGCTGTCGACATGGCCGATCTCGCCGATGTGGTGGTACTTGCCATCAAACCCAAGTACATCGCCTCCCTGTTTAAGGACGAAGGTGTGAAGCTCAGGGAAGACCAGCTCCTGATCAGTATCGCAGCGGGAGTGAAGATCGATACCATCGCCTCGTACACCCCTGCGAAGATCGTAAGGGTCATGCCCAACCACTGCTGCATGGTCCTTGAGGGCGGCGCGGGATACGTCATGGGAAAAGGGTGCACCGAAGAGGACAAGACCACGGTGGAGACCATCATGTCCGCCATCGGACTCGCCGCCGAGGTAAGGGAATGCGACCTGGACGCGGTCACCGGAATCTGCGGGAGTTCCCCTGCTTTCCTCTACATGGCATGCCACGCACTCATCGAGGCCGGACAGAAATACGGTCTCACGGAAGAGCAGGCAACCGTACTTGCCGCACAGTCCATGATCGGTGCAGGGAAGATGGTCCTCGAATCCGGAATGAAGACCGACGCACTCGTGGACGGCGTATGTTCTCCCGGAGGAACCACCATCGAAGGTGTCAAGGTCCTCAGAGATGAAAAATTCGAAGAGACACTTATCCACTGCGTGGACGCCACTGTGAAAAGATCCATCGAAATGGGCAAGGAGTGATCCCGCCCATTCCAACCTGCACCGTAGGAAAATTCACCTACGGCGCAGGGCATGTTTGAGAAGACCAACGGCCATACGGGGGGCATTGGTCCAAATGGAACCACAGTCCCAGTCGAGGTCTTTTTTATCCGTGATGGTGGAGTCCATCATACGGACCCCTTCTTCCTTGATGTCCCAAAGCTGACGGTTACGTTCTTCCTCATCGACTATCTTCAGGACCTCGTCGATATGATGCATGATACCGCGTGCGACCTCGGTCCTTTCGTTACGGGCCCTGGCACCCTCCTCCGAGATACGTCCGGTATCCTTCTCCATGTTGGTGAGGATTATCGCAGCATCATAGGAGGTCTCGGCAATCTCGTCACGGGTCATCCACTCGGTCTCATAGGAAAGGACGTGTTTCCACGAGGGACTGTCCAAGAGCTTCCTGTGGTCCTCCAAGGTACGTGCACGGAGCTTATATCCCCATTTCTCAGGCTCTTCGAAGGCCCTGCTTCCGGGATCCACAAAGGGTGCGAACGGAGAATCGTAGATGAACAGTCCGTCATCCTTGTCCACACAGTCCCAAAGCCTCTTGGCACCGCGTGCGGTCTCCAATGCGGACTCTCTGGTCTGTTGGGGAAGACCGGTCATGAAGAACAGGTCCAAACGGTCACAACCGTTACGGAACGCGTTAGGCAGGGTCTTCTCGATAGCCTCGTTGGTGTAGTTCTTACCGAGGGCGAAACGGACCATTTCATCGTAGGAATCGGGAGAGAACTCGATGCTCCATCCGCCGTCGAACGCATGGTTGATCTTCTGGAAATGCTCGGCGCTGGCACCGTTGAAAAGCTCGATGACGACATGGTTCTTCACACCCCTTTCACGCACTTCCTTCAACAGGGTATCCGTATAGTGCGGTCCTGCCTGACGGATGTCACCGACGATGAATATAGGGGCTTTCATGTAATCGCTGATACACTCCATATCCTCTGCCAGTTTCTCAGGACTTCTGAAAGCAGGCTTGTTCCTGCAGACGACGCGTTTGTTGGCGAAATGGGATCCGCCGCACTCTGCACAGTTGACGGAACATCCCCTCACCGTGAAGACGGAGGTCAGAGGGATCTTGTCCCAACCTTTCCAAGGAAGGGAACCTGCGATGTCCATGGTCTTCATGACGTTCTTGATCATCACACCGTAATCGAACTTGATACTGTCCAGATTCTCCAAGGAATAGGTGATGCCGTTGTCATGGACCCTTCCGTCCCTGTCCTTCCATACAAGGTTGGGGACCGTAGACAGGTCTCCGCCTTTGGAAAGGACGTCCATCATTCTGACGGTGGGTTCCTCGGTGGTGTCACCTCTCATGACGAGGTCTATCTCCGGCCTGCGGATCAGTTCGTCATAGAAATACGAGGAAGTGAAACCTCCGAACTCAATCAGGGCATCGGGATGGTATTTCTTCACCAGTTTTGCGATCTCTATCGCACCGTGTGCATGGGGCATCCAATGCAGATCTATGCCATAGACCTTCGAATCGATCTTGGCGATCTTCCTCTCCACATCGAACTTATCGTCCGCAAGCATCTGGCCGGCGAGGTTCACGATCCTCGTCTTGTATCCGGCCGCCTGGAGATGGGTGGAGATCGTCATGAACCCGATAGGGTACATCTCGAATACAGGTGACGAGGGGATGACATCGCTCACGGGCCCGTAGAAGATCGGTTTTTTCCTGAAATCGTACACGCTGGGCGCGTGCATGAACACCATGTCGTACTTAGCCATCTATATTCACTTCCCATAACGTCTTTTACGCTGTTGATAGGTGCGTATAGCCCTCAGAAGGTCGATACACCTGAAATCTGGCCAATACACGTCTGTGAAATAGAGCTCGGAATAGGCGATCTGCCACAAAAGGAAATTTGAGATCCTCATCTCGCCCGAAGTACGGAGGATGAGGTCCGGATCGGGCATATCGGAGGTGTACATCATCGAGGACAGGACCTTCTCATCTATGTCCTCGGGTTCCATCTCCCCCGACTTCACTTTGTATGCGATGTCTCTGACGACCGATGCGATCTCCTGCCTTCCACCGTATGCGATGCATATCGTGATGAAATGGTTATCGTACGTCTCGGTCTTCTTGTTGGCGTACTCGATCGCATCGATCACGTTTTGGGGAAGGTCTGAAAGGTTCCCTATCGCCCTTATCCTCACATGATTCGCATGAATCTTGGGATTGTCGGCCATCTCCATGAAAGAGGCGGCCGCAAGTTCCATGAGGAAATCGACCTCGGTAGAGGCCCTGTTGAAGTTTTCGGTAGAGAAGGCATAGAGCGTCACGTACTTGATGCCCAGGTCGAGACACCAATCCATAACGGATTCGATCTTCTTCTCCCCGAGTTTGTGGCCTACGGTGACGTCATCTCCCAGGACCTCGCGCGCATACCTGCGGTTACCGTCCATTATGATGCCGACATGGTTAGGTATGGCCCCTTCCAGGACCTCCTTCATGAGTCTTTTCTCGTAAGAGGAATATACGGTTCTGAAGAAGAACCCGTTATCGCTCATCAGTCGAAGTCCTCCGGGACTCCGGCCGATTTGGGACCGATGTCCACACATCCGATGGCCGCGACCGCACCGATGGTTCCGGCGCTTCCGGTCACATGGAGGATCTGGACCCCGTTCTCTGCTGCGACCTTCTCGGCGTACGCGGTATCGTACATGACGCTCTTGGCGCTCCATCCGTACTCCACAAGTGCGGGAGGGATGTCGAGGCCTTTGAAAACGGTCATGACGGCATCCTCGGAATAGGAGTTCTTCTTGAGGTAATCGAAGCAGAAATCGATGAGTGCGGGGATCTCGGACTCCTTGACGGCGAAGGTAACTGCACAGGAACAGCAGTTGGTGGTCTTCGTAGGGGTCTTGGGGTTGAGCTGTACGATCTTGTGGTCCATGAAATGTCCGATGGGACAGTCCCTTGCCATAGAGAGGGCGGTAGACCAGGTTGCTCCCTTTTCCTTGGTGTCGGTATCGTCCACACCGATGACCACACGTACGAGCTTAGGGGTGATGATATCGACGTGTGCGGCATGCCCTCCACCGATCTTGAAATCGTCGGGATACTCGGTACGGATGACGTCCTTGCACTGAGGCAGGCATGCACCGATACCGACACTTGCACCTGCGATCCCGTACCAGGTGGAACGGACCTCGTCGCCTTCTACACGGACGGCCTTGATACCCTGTCCTCCGAGCTCCGCGGAGACGGGACCGAACCTGAGCTCCCTCTCACCGAGGGTCACGTCCATGATGAGGGTGGTTCCTTCCATGACGATCTTGTCGATGACCCCGCCGGTCCTCTTCCTGTTGACGATGTCCCACTCTCCAGGTCCACGGGAAATGCATTGCTCGACTATCCTTGCTTTGCCTGCTTTCTCATCAACCATTGTCAGGAGGCCTCTGCAGAACATGGGGCCGTACTTCGCTTTGACCTCATCGGGCCTAAGAACAGTTACCATTCAATCCTCTCCTTCGTCTTCTGCCACGGAAATGAACTCCGCGGGAACCATATCGCAAAGATACACGGTCGGTGAGGCTTTGCTTATGACATGGCCTGATGCCGCACATTCGACGGCATTGATCGTTAAAATGACGGGTCCCTCTACACGGACCTCGCCTGCATCGAAAGCGTTTTCATATGTTGCGGAAAGATGCACCATCGCACGATCCGTGGGAAGTATCCCCGTTTCCACGATTATATCGGCTTCCTCGGCCGATACAGGATAGTAAAGGAATTCCGGGATACCGACGGTAGGCAGACCCAGGTCCAACTTGATCGTATGTCCGTAGGTGGCCCTCACGGAACGTCCCCTTATCTGGTATCTTCCCTTGGGGTCCGTCAATGCCAACGCCTCCACATGGTAGGGTCTCAACCATTTGTAACGGTCGTTGGTCCCTCTGATGGCGTCCACGATGTCCCTCATGTCGACGAATCCCTGTTCGTTCATAGGAAGAGAGAACTTTCCATGACGGAGGATCGCGGCGAGCATACGCCCGGTCTTCTCGACCTCGTAATCGTTCATAAGGAATCTAGACTTGCAACCGCAGGTGGGACATGCCTCACCACGGTAATACCCATGTTCTTCACACTCGTAGATCGTCAGTTAACCCCCCTTTCCAACTTACCAAGGGCTATCTCCGCAGCCTTCACGGTATTCGCCATAAGCATGCAGATGGTCATCGGACCGGTTCCTCCGGGAACGGGAGTTATCGCAGAGGCGACCTCCTTCACGTTATCGAAATCGACGTCCCCGACCAGCCTGCTTCCCTTTTCCGAAGTAGGATCGGCCACCCTGTTCGTACCTACATCTATGACGACCGCTCCCGGTTTCACCATATCCGCAGTGACCGTGCCGGGTTTTCCGACTGATACGATGAGGATGTCCGCCATGAGCGTGATGCTCTTGATGTCCTCGGTACGGGAGTTCACCACGGTGACGGTGGCGTCCAACCCGTCCCCTTTCTGCATCATGATGGATGCCAGCGGCTTTCCGACGATATTGCTGCGACCGACTATGACCACGTGTTTACCGACGGTCTCGATGCCCGAACGGTAGATGAGCTGCTGGATACCCGCAGGGGTGGCGGGGAGGAACACGGATTCCCCGATAAGCATCTTACCCAGATTGAACGGATGGAAACAGTCCACATCCTTCAGAGGGGATATGGCGTCTATCACCGCATGGTCGTCTATGTGCTTCGGCAGGGGCAACTGTACGAGGATACCGTTTACGGTCGGATCGGCATTGAGGTCGTTGATCCTCTTGAGAAGTTCCTCCTGGGTCGTGGATTCGGGGAGACGTACGGAGAACGACCTCAGGCCGAGCTCGTTGCACTTACGGTCCTTCATGTTCACATACACCTGTGAAGCGGGATCGTCCCCTACGAGAATAACGGCCAGACCGGGAATGACACCTTTGTCCCTGAGGGTCGCTATACGGTCCCTCAGATCGGCATAGATGCCTTCCGAAACCTCTTTTCCTAGAATTAGTCTGGCTGTCAATGTATCGTCCTTGCATCTATCGCGCACATTTAAAGTCTAGGTCTGATAGACATGCGGAAAAAGGCCAAAGTGTTGGATATGAGGCCGTACTGTACGCTGTCGACGGACCAAACACCACAGATAGACATGTACATACACCGTCTCCCCGATCGGACCTCAGATGTCCGAAGAGGTGACATGGCTGAGAAGCATACCCTCGATCACCACAGGCGTATAGCGCTGGGCGATCTCCATTGCCCTTTCCAGCTTGTCTTCGTTCTCGGCGTACATGGTCAGAAGCACGTCCCCTTTGACGACCCTCTGCCCTTTCCTTTTATGCAGGACCAGGCCCGCCCCTTTGTCCCTAGGGGAGCCCAAGGCCTTGACTATGGCCACAAGGTCCTTGTTGTTGATACTGTGGACGTAACCCGACCTGGCGGATACCAGGTCCTTGACGAACCTGCCTGGGACGAGATCGTCCGAACGGAGGGTAGGACTACCGCCCTGTGCGGCGACGATCTCCAGGAACTTGCTGTGGGCCTTACCCGACCTGAGAAGCCCGTACGCCATCTCCTCTCCATTCTGGAATCCGGCCATCTCCAATAGGATACCTGCACACTGGCACGCTTTCTCCACCACGCTCGACTGCTGTTCCGAACCCTCCAGGACCTGTATGCATTCCTTTGCTTCCAGGATCGGACCGATCGCACTGCCTACAGGTTGGTCGGCATAGGTAACGGCACATTCGACATGTATCCCCAACCTCTCCCCGAGCTCCATGAACTCCTTCGCATACCTTTTGGCATCCTCGATGGAAGGCACCTTGGTGCCGGACCCCGTGGGAATGTCCATCAGAAGATAATCGGCACTGACGGCAAGCTTCTTCCCCATGATGGCTGCAAGCATCTGTGCACGGGGATTGATGCCGAGAGGATGCTGTACCTTGATCGCTATATCGTCCACGGGAGCGAGCTCCAGGGAACCGCCCCATACGAACGCTCCCCCGACGGACTCCCCTAACCTCTTGAGGTCTTCGACGGTGGTGTTGACGTCACAGAACGTTTCTACGAAATCGGACGTACCGCATCCACTGCTGATGGCCCTGGAGGACGTTTTAGGCACCATGAGCCCCGCCGCGGCCACGATGGATACGACTATGGGGGTCACCTTGTTTCCAGGGACTCCCCCCATGCTGTGGAAATCGAACACCGGCCCTTTATCGAACTTGACGACATCGCCTGTCGAGACCATGGCCCTTGCAAACGATGCGATCTCGTCCAAGTCCATTCCCTGTATGTGCAAGGCGGTCAACCAGGCGGAAACCTCTATGTCGGAAAGGCTTCCATGGTAGATGTCGTCCACAATGGACTCGATCTCCTTCCCATCCAGTTTCTCGCCTTCCATCTTACGGCGGATGGCTCTGACGCTCTCAGGCATAGGGGAGAAGACGACGTCCACCTCGTCACCGTCCTTGGCACCGATACGGGAACATACAGGATCGGAGACCGCGATGACACCGGGTTCGACCATACTTTCTGACAGGAGAAGAAGCACCACGGCTTCGCCTCCGGGACCGGTTATACGGACGCGGTCGTTCTCCTTCAGTTCCAGAAGTCCGCAGTCGCTAGGCCCCATCACGATCGAGGGGGAGGAGGTCACCATATCCGTTGTCCTTACTTTCAACTTCATCTCATACCCTGCCTATCTAGTGCCAGTATCGAAATTGTGTATCCTACGGCATATCGTTTCCGAGAAGGATGTCACGGAATGGACCGTCTGACATCACCCCCATGGACGACGAATATGGACACCGTTCGATGCGAGGGTATCCCCATATGTACTAAAAACTCTAACACCGGAAACGATAGGACTCCCGATACCGGGACTGTATGTTTCCAATACCCTGCCATGAAATCCTGTGACCAACCGATCGGTGGAAAATCGGTAAACATACAGTTACATTGACTGTACAGCGTATGTTTTTATCATATACATGGATTAACCCGCCATGGCAGAAGGCAAAAAACACCTGAGGATGAGGGGTGTAAAACAGGCTTCGAAAAGATTGCAGGACGATCTTCTCGGGCGGTCCAAGGACATAGCCGAAAACCCCAGTCTGTTGAGACCTATGTGTGCAGGAAACTGCAGAAAATGTGTGTTCGACAAGGTGTTCAAAGACATAGACAAGGTCGTCGATGTGAGGAACGACGAAAGTGCCTGTCTGAAATACGCCAACAAAGGTTTCTTCGATGATATGGCAAAAGCCTATGCAGGTACCGTTTCACTCAGCGCAGCAGGCAAACTCCCGCTTCTAGCCACTGCCGCGATCGCTGGTGAGAAAGTGCCTTACGCCGTAAGGGGATCGGTGAATGCGAAACTTCTGATCGGAGTACAGCATTACGACGACCCCAAGCTCAGACTCCTGTACTACAACGATATAATCAAGAAGAACAGGCTCCACCTCTATTCTTTCACCGACGGACTTGTGTGTTCGGACGAACCCAACATGCCCGAGGACTATTTCTACGATATCTGGTGGTCCACACCGTACAAGTTCAAAGACGACGAAAGCCTCTGCGGACATGAAGGTTCCGTCGCATTGGAGATCCGTATCAAATCCTTGGATCAGACGGTACATATCTGTGAGGACTGTGCCAAAGATGTTTCCACCCTGATGTACCTCGTGTCGAAGATGTGTGCATTGGACGTCCTTGACGACATAGAAGTGAAGGTCCTCCACAAGTACCATGCGGCAAACGAGTCCGGAGAAGTGAAGATCGAATCGGACGACCTGAAACAGTACATGGTAGGTGCGTTCACCGACAAGTCCCTCATCGAGAAGATCAAAAGGGAAAAGCTCGGAATCCTCACCCAAAGTTCCGGAATGACCCTTATCATCGGAGAGAAGAACTATGGATCCAACCTGGATTCGTTCATCTCCATCCTCGAAGGCCCTCAGAAAGAGAAGGACGCCCTCAAGAAAGCCCTGGAATCCGCTCCTAGGACCGTTATCCTCAAGAATGGAAAGACCTCCGAAGCGATAACCGTCCTCTGGGACGATAACTGGAGGGATGTCGTCGGAGGATACACCAGCAAAGAGTTCGCTGCGAACCTCAAGGAAAAACCCAAGTCCGCCCCGGCGGTCGCCCTTGAGGAACTGTACAGAACATTCATCTCCGCTGATGTCGTCAACAGCCTCCCCACATTCAACAAACCGGGATATATGACGCAGCTGGCAGACTCCTTTGCCAAAGCGGCGAAGGTAGGCGGCCTCACCATGCTAAGGGATACGATCTTCTCCAGCACCATAAAGGACTCCAAATCCCGTGCACTCGCGACCGCGTTCACCAGATACTACAACGATACCGCCGCATTGAACTTCACCGTCAGCAAAGACGATCTTGATTTCGCGGAATTCCTCAGACCGTTCGTCAAAAAGATCATAGAAGCCGATGGAAAAACCTACCGCGATGAGATGAACACCCTTCTCATGGCATGCGGTGCAGGAGAAAGCGTCTGAAACCCTCAAAACACCTTCACGTCTGCCACATAATGGGAGACCGAAGGTGCAAACGATTTAACTTCACGGATAGACAGTATCTCGTACCCGTCGGGACCGCAATTGTCCGTGAAGATCCTGTTAACGTTCTCGGATTCCTTCCCCGTAGGGAAAGTGTCGTGGTAATGGATTATGCACCCTTTTTTGGCCATAGAAAGGGCCTTGGGGACGAATAGAGAGGTCGTCTGCACATAACCCATCAGTATACGGTCCGCAAACCCTTTTCCCGCTATATCGCGATTATCGCCCAATAGAGGCACTACGATGTCCTGGACCTCGTTCAATGCGATGTTCTTAACGAGGAAACGGTAGGAGTCGGGATTCTTCTCACAGGCGAACACCTTCTTTGCACCTGAGAACTTGGCCAACGGCAAGGTAAAATAGCCTATACCTGCGAACATGTCCACAACGGTCTCTCCCCTGCAGTCCAAGGTCTCCATACGTCCCCTTTCCACAAGATTCCCGGATGCGAACATCACCTTCGTGACGTCGAAACAGTACTTTATGCGGTTCTGGACCTTTATCGATTCGCCGGTATGTCCGTATAACAACCTCATGTCGGGGACCCTGAACTCGCCCGATACGCCGGAAACATCGGCAAGTACGGAAGAAACCCCTATCGCATCCGCATAAGCCTTTCCTAACAGGTCTGCGTACTTGTACAACGACCTGTCGAGTTTTACAGTGGCCACATCGCCTGCAATCTCCCATTTGTCAGGGAGAAGGGAACGTTCCTGTTCGGAAAGAAACGACATTGTCGCAAGTATACGTTCCATAGGGGGACGTGAGGCCTCCGAATATGCGGGACCTCCTGAAACGGTTATCCCCATAGCTTCCACGTCTTTTACGGCCGATTCGAGGATGGGAATGTAACGGAGACCGTCCTGTTTGGTTATCCTTGCAGACAGGTCTACGAACCCTTTTGATTTCAGAAGAGGGATCATCTCGGAAGAACGTTCGGCAGGAACGACCGCCAAGGGGACCTGACGCATCAAAGCAACCCCAGATAGTACTTCAAAAGGGTGGATTTCATACCCTTCTGGGACAATATGGGTAAAACGACGTTGGACGGGTCATCGATATCGATCTGGGAAAGGATATTGCATATCTCGGGGGTCGCGAACCTGCCTCCCATGAGACTGAGGTCCATGTCGTCCATCTTACAGTATTCCTTTCTGACCTTTCTTGCCCTTCTGAAGGACTTGCCCAATGCCTTATCGCATAGTTTTCCGTATCCCGAGGTCACGGTCGAATCGAAGACGCCGGTATCGAACGCTTTATCGACCGTCTCCTTGAGAAGAGGTGCCGCATAGGTTATAGGGTTCAACCCCCCTCCGGAAACAGGCTTTATCTGACCTGCGGCATCACCGATAAGCATCAGACGATCACCGTATACGGTCTTCCTACCACCTATAGGGATCACTCCACCATAGGTGTTCAAACGGGTCTTGTTTTCAATACCCAGTTTCTTCAAAAGATAACCCATATACTCGGAAGGTGTTCCTTTTCCGGAGGAAATGGCAAGACCGAAACGGGTAGTGTCCCCCAAGGGGATCTGCCAAGCAAAGAATCCGGGTGCAATGGAGTTACCTACGAACAGTCTGAGCCTGTCCTGTTCATCGGAGGCATAATCGAGCTCTACCTGAAGGCCCACCACGAGTTCCCTTGCATCGTTGTCAGGGATAGATTTGGCTATACGGGAAGCATGTCCGTCTGCACCGACAAGAAGTTCGGATTTTGTCTCACCGACAGAGGTTTTGACGGTGACACCGGTCTCCGAGACGGTATGCTCCAGGTATTTGCAGTCACATTGAAGCTCCGCCCCTGCATCTACGGCCGCCTCCGCCAACCTACGGTCGAGGTCGACACGGTCAACGGCATATGCAAGGGGAATGCTGCGTTTCAGTTCCAGAACATCGTCGTTGGGGAGGACCACATCCGCACCGGTAAGGCTATTGAGGACCGTAGGCCTCAGACCGAGCCCGTCGATCGTCCTACTGGTCACAACTCCCGCACAATGAAGGGGTTCACCGATGGAGGAATGTTCCTCCATGACGGTGACAGAACGACCGGACGCCGCGATAAGTCTAGCGGCAAGGGTACCTGCAGGCCCCCCGCCGACGATGGTGACGTCCGGCATTTGATCACGTTTACTGGCTAGGGCCGTTTACTTTCTCGTAATCGGCCTTGAATTTTGCGATTCCTTCGTCGGTCTTGGGGTGTGCAACCATCATCTTGAGGATGTTGTAGGGAATGGTAGCGATATCGCATCCCATCTCGGCTGCATCGAGGACATGGGTGGGGTGCCTGATGGATGCTGCGATGACCTCGGTGTCGAATCCGTAGGTGTTAAGGATCTGGACGGTCTCTGCAAGCATGTCGTTTCCACGGGTTCCGATATCATCGAGCCTTCCTACGAAGGGGGAGACGAAAGCTGCTCCTGCCTTAGCGGCCATAAGGGCCTGGAGAGGGGAGAAGATAAGGGTCACATTGACCTTGATTCCCTCTTCGGAAAGTGCCTTGGTTGCCTTAAGGGTCTCGACGCACATGGGGAGTTTGACGTTCACGTTAGGTGCGATCTTTGCGAGCTCGCGACCCTCTTTGATCATACCCTCGGCATCGAGTGCCATGACCTCTGCGGAAACAGGGCGGTCTCCGAGGATCTTTGCGATCTCGGCGACACGGGTGGGGGTGTCGGTACCCTCTTTGGCGACGAGGCTGGGGTTGGTGGTGACTCCATCGAGGATTCCCCAGGAGTTGATCTCTTTGATCATGTCAAGATTTGCAGTGTCTATGAATATCTTCATTTGAATCAGCTCTTTAGTTTGATGATTTCTTTGGCCTTTGCCACGATATCTTCCTTGGCAAGGCCGTATTTTACAAGAAGTTCCTCGGCTTCTCCGGATTCGCCGAAAGTGTCTTTGGTTCCGATTCTGCCCATAGGCGTGGGAAGGTTCTCGGAAAGATACTCGGCAACGGCAGAACCGAGTCCGCCGATGACGCTGTGCTCTTCGACGGTGACGACGGCGCCGGTCTTGCTTGCAGTAGCCTTGATGGCCTCGCCGTCAAGGGGTTTGATCGTGGCCATATTGATGACCTCTGCATTGATTCCCTCCGCGGCAAGCATCTCAGCGGCCTCGAGACTGGTCTGGACCATCTGTCCGCAGGCGATGATGGACACATCGGTTCCCTCCCTGACGACATCGGCTTTACCGATGGTGAAGGTACAGTCTGCAGGTTTGATCACAGGGAACTCGGAACGGCCCATTCTCATGTATGCGGGACCATTGGTCTTCGCAAGTGCGATGGTGGCGGCATATGCCTCATGTGCATCGCAAGGAACGACGACGGTCATGTTAGGGAGTGCACGCATGATAGCGATGTCCTCAAGGGCCTGGTGGGTAGCACCGTCAGGTCCGACGGACAGACCGCAGTGGGTTGCGACCACCTTTACGTTGAGGTTGGGGTAGGCTACCGCCATCCTGATCTGTTCCCAGCACCTTCCGCTTGCGAACACACCGAAGGTGGATGCGAATGCGGTCTTACCGGAAGCTGCAAGACCGGCGGCAATACCGATCATGTTGGCTTCCGCGATACCGACTTCGACGAATCTTTCAGGTGCGACCTTCTCGAAAGAAGAGGTCTTGGTAGAACCTGCGAGGTCTGCATCGAGAACCACAACATTGGGATCGATCTCCGCAAGGTCTGCGAGTGCCTTTCCATAATAGGAACGCTGTGCGAGTTTCTCTCCGCTCATCTTATCACCGCTTTGAGTTCTTCGACCGCTTTCTCGTACTCATCAGGCTTGCAGGACCTTCCATGGAAGCCGACGTTGTTCTCCATGAAGGAGACTCCTTTTCCTTTGACGGTGTTGAGTATAATGACGCTGGGACCTTTTTTGGCCTGGGAGGCTTTGAAACAGGCCTCGATGATCTGACGGATGTTGTGTCCGTCGACGATAGTGACGTTCCATCCGAACGCCCTGAACTTCTCAGGCAGAGGATCGAGGGCGAGGACCTCCTCGGTGTTTCCGCAGATCTGGAGCTTGTTGCGGTCCACAAGGACGGTCATGTTGTTGAGACCTTTTGCACGTGCGAACATCGCGGCTTCCCAGTTCTGTCCTTCCTGAAGCTCACCGTCTCCGAGAAGGCAGTACACACGGTAATCCTTCTTGTCGAGCTTTCCGGCAAGTGCGATACCGCATGCCATGCTGAGACCCTGTCCGAGAGAACCGGTGGTGACCTCCACTCCGGGAACCTCTCTGTAGGAGGGGTGTCCCTGAAGTCTGGATCCGATCTTCCTGAGGGTGATAAGCTCTTCAGTAGGGAAGTATCCACGCTCTGCAAGGGCCGCATAAAGGATAGGTGCGGCATGTCCCTTGGAAAGTACGAACCTGTCCCTGTCCTCTTTGTAAGGATCGGCAGGATCGATGTTCATTACACGGAAATAAAGCGCTGCAATAGCATCGGCCGCGGAAAGGGATCCTCCGGGGTGTCCCGACCCGGCAGCTGTGGTCATCTCGATCACATCAAGCCTGAGCTTGTTTGCAATGTTCTGAAGTTCGTCAATTCCCAATTCTGCCATACTACTCACTCGTTTTCAACTCTAGGGGCCAGGAAGTAAACAACCTCTGCCTTTCCTTCGGCAAGGTCGAACCTCAATGTGACAGGGAGGTCGGAAGACATCTTGAGAGTGACGGAAGTACCTGAAGGAATGACCTTGACCACATCGGAGAAATAATCGATAGGGTACAGACAGGTGGAATCTCCATCGCATTTGAGCTCTTCGAGGTCGCTGGGCTCGATCTTGAGGCTGGCAAAATCGAGGTCACCTTCACAGGAGAGTTCAAATCCGCTATCCTGAACGCTGAGGCGGAGGAAGTCCGAGATGTCTTCCGAAGCACGTATTCCTTTGAGGAGATGCTCGGCCTTCAAAGTGACAACGGAATCGAAGGGGACGTTAGGCAGTCTGGGATCGCCCATGCCCATGGTATCTACAAGACCCATACGACGGGTGATGTTACCGATGTGCAGGGTAAGCAGATTGCGTTCTTCATCATACTCCATGATGATGGTGTCGTTGGCGGAAGAGAGCTTGAGGACGTTTTTGAACTTGTCAAGATCGATTCCGAGTTCGTTTCCTCCATCGGCCTCATAGAAGATGAACGCATCTTTGTCGATGGATACAGAGATCAATGCAATGTGGGCGGGATCGATGGCGGTTATGCTGACTCCCTCGGAACCCACAACGAATTTCACCTCGTCTACCAAGGTAGACACAATGTTCACGAGACCTTTCAGGGTCTCAGATTTGATTTCTGCTTTGAACATAGTCGACCCCCGGATCAGTACTCTCTCCAGGTGTTGTCACACTTGCAGCAGCGGTAGAACCTGGTCTCAGGCTCATCCGCGGCACGGGTCTGTCTGATTATGAAGAATGCTTCGGTATGTCCGCACTTAGGACAGAGAATATTGGTCTTAGGCAGGGTGTTATCTTCAGAAGAAATGATGGTCATTTCCTTATCCTTGGAGTTAGTGACGACGACCTGGGAGCTTCCCTGGAGATCTTCGGTAAATCCACAGCTCCTGCAAACGTTTTTCCCATCTTTGGGAAACATCATAGAACCGCAGTTCGAGCAAAACAACTTAATCAGCCTCTACAAGTCCACATTCTACGACTCTATTAATACCTTGAGTTCGAAAATTTCCAGTACAATAGACAGGATAATTAACGGTCGACACGGATGGAAATCCAGTCAGTATGGAATTGATAAAAGATCCAAGGGGATGCCCCCTTGGTAAGATGTTTAACGTCTCTTCTTGACGGTAGTCTTCTTGGGCTTCTTGGTCTTACGGAGATTGTCCTTGACCGCAGCACTGATGACTTCCGCCTCGTTCACACCGTCCGTGATATCGGACTCTGCGAAGTGGAGGACGGCCCATCCTTTCTTGATGAGGTCGTTATCCAAAGAGTTGTCAGGTACGGGACCGTCGATGAACACCGCCACCTTGCTCTTCACAAAGGCAACAGGGATCTTGTTGGGTCCGTATTCCTTCCTGCAGCGGAGACCCTTGTTCCAGCAAGCCCTCCTAAGGAAGGTCGCAGGGGTTTCCTCCTCGAGGTCAAGGCCGTCGTCGTCATCATCGAAATCGTCGGAGACTTCTTCGATGTTGTCTTCTTCGACCTCAATCAGACCGTCTTCTTCCTCGACTTCTACAAGACCGTCTTCTTCGACCTCTTCGAGCCCATCATCGACTACCTCGATGCCGACGATGGCGGAGGTAGCTGCATAAAGTGCGGGATCGACGTCCTTGAGGACGCCCATAATCTCCTCATCCTTCATGCCCTGGGCTGCGTCCTCGCCTACGGAGGCGACGACGGT
>JAKSHW010000110.1 GCA_024399195.1 archaeon
TCGTCCAAAACCCCTTTCCAGTCACGTGTGAACAAGCTGAGCCCTAAAACGTTCACCTTCATCCTCTTGGTGGAGGTCTTCTCGGGTTTCAGCCACTTCAGGAGTTTGGTGAGAGTACGGTCGTATCCCTCGCCTACAGGGATGGAGATGTAATCCGCATCCAAGGCAAGCACACGTTCCTGCAGGCCTTTCTTCAGTATCAGGTCCTCACAGTTCTCGCCTATTAGCGATACACCGGGGGTGTTCACTATCGCGATCAGGTCGTCATCGGTGCCTGATACAATGTCCAAGGCCTCGTCGAGACGGTTTATCGCACCGCTGATATAGTCCTCTCCGTCCACCTCGGTACACGGTACACGGTGGTTGTTCGCATAGTATCTCCCACGATATACCTCTGGACCCGCCTTTGGGTCCTTGGGACACAGGATAGAGGAAATGAAACACAGATCACGTCTGCAACCCACGGGCCCGTGGAGGAGGACCTTCATGTCGCTGAAGCTCTCGATGACCATGACCGAACTGACGAAACCGTCGGGAAGCATCATTGGGAACCACGCTCCGACATCCATGAACTGCAAACAGGAGCACGTATCAGGTTGGAAACGTATTCCAGAAGATCCGTGGACGCATCTATGGACACTGAACTGGAAGGCATCGCACCGTTCTTGAACCCCAGACACATTCCTCCGCCGCGTATCCCTCCGAGGACCAGGTCGGGTCTGTGTTCTCCGATAAATCCTAGGACGCTTGTGGAATCCGTCTTTTCCACCACAGGCACGTCCGTATGACGGTCCGTGTGGAACGGTCTTCCAGGAATGGGGCCCATGCTTACAGCCCCTACGATGACCGCACCGGCATCCTTGAGGGCATCGGCAACCCAGTCCATGGGGCGGTCCAACCAACCTGCGAGGAATATCCTCTTGCCTTCCAAGACAGGTTTCGAACGTTCCACCATCTTCCTGTACTCGTCGGTCTTCTCCTCCACGTACCTGTCTATATCGGAGGCATTGGACGGTTCCTTGAACCTCTCCAACCAGGAGACGGTATCCTTGACGCCCTGCGGGACCAATATGTCAGACACCTTGAGCCCGCATGACTCGAAAATGGCACGGTTTGCAGGCGTGAGGTCCCTCCTGGAGATCGCATAGCACATCGATGCACGTCTGCAGTTACGTACCTGGTCCAAAGTGCAGTCACTGAACAGTATGGTGTTGATCCTCTTGCCCATACATCCGAAAAGCTCGGTCAGGCGTCTACGGTCACGTCCAGCGTTCAGACCGGTATTGGAGATGATATTCACGATGCCGTCGTCTGGGACCACATCCCTGTCCACAAGAGACACGAGGGCGTTACGTACCATCCTTATGCCGTCGAAGGCCGTTCCGGACAGGTTTCCGTCGGCGCGGATATCGAGTATCACTGTGCCGGGATACCTTTTCCTGAAAGTCTCGATACAGGTGCCTACATCGTCACCGATGATCCCGGGGATACAGGAGGTAAGGACGGCTATCTCGTCGATTCCCGAGGAACAGAGTCTTTCCAGCATGGACTCCAACTTGTGTATACCTCCGAATATGGAATCGTTGTCATCCATGTCGGTACACACTATGGAATCCGAGAAAGTACGGTCGAGATCGGGGTTTTCCTTGACATCCCCTAGGAAATGGACATCACGGATGTTTGCCATGTTGTATCCACAGGCCCTGGGTCCGTGTATGACTATCGTCAATCCCTTGATAGCGCTCAGGGACATCGCTGCGGCCCTGGCGGCACACGCCTCCCCGTCGGAGGGTTTTATTCGAATCTTACCGCAGTTCCTGCAGGGATCCCTCACGATCTCTTTCCCTTTGAGAAGACGGTCGAGTTCTTCATCGTTAAGCGGATCGGCGGGATAACATACGGAACTTCCGTCGATCTGACCTTTGATGTTCTCTATGATCTTTCCATATTGTACGGCAGGTTCGGAATCGGGGAACATCTCGCTGACGGAGACCCCGTTCTTCTCGGCGACTGCGAACAACGGATCGCGGGGAACCCTGCAGATTATAGGCACACCCACCGCCTCGGAGAAACGGCGTACGAGATCGTCCTCGTCCTCCATCCCCCTGCAATTGAGGATTATACCCCCGATACGGGGCCGGTCACCTGAATGGTTGGTGATACCACGAATAATGTTATTGGCTGCATATACGGCCATGAACTCGCCTGATGTCACGAGATACACCACGTCGGCGTACTCCTTCCTCAAAGGTACCGCAAAACCGCCGCATACGACGTCACCGAGCACATCGTAAAGGACGACGTCGTAATCCTCTTTTTTAAGACCGCATCTTTTCAGTTCGTTCATAGCGGTGATTATCCCACGACCAGCACAGCCTATACCGGGTTCGGGGCCTCCGCATTCTACACAGGACACACCGCAGGAGGATTCCACAACAAGGTCCTCCAACTTCTGAGGTTCGGAACTCTTAATATCCAACGCTTCCAAAACGGTGGGTTGCGTAACACCCTTCAAAAGACTGCGGGTGGAGTCATGCTTGGGGTCGCAACCTATCTGAAGGACCTTTATTCCTCTGCTGGACATACCGTAACTGATATTGGAGGATGTTGTGGATTTACCGATCCCTCCTTTACCATAAATGGCTATTTGGAGCGTATTATGCCATTTTTTGTACATTTTCATGGCTAAACCTCAATTAGTTACAACTATATACACTTGGGTATTTAATCCAACTGATAAGCATGAACCCTATCGCAATCAAACTTGTGGCGGTCATTGCTGTCGTTGCGGTGGTCGTCGCAGGATTGGCCATCTACTTCAACAACGGTTCCGAGGACTCCTCCGAAAAGGAGTACAGGATCGATGGAATGCTCCCCGTATTCGGTAACGCCAACGAGGATTATGTCATCAACAGCAAGGACCTCGACATCATCGAGAAGATCATCGACAAGAAAGAAGGCTTCACTCTCAAGGAATTCCCCTATGCAGACGCCAACAACGACGGTGTCGTCGACACAAAGGATTCCGAGATCGTGAAGAAGGTCATCAACAAAGAGAAGACCGATGTCTACATAGTCAACACCAATTTCGACAACAGCACCTACATCGATGTCGTACATTGGCCCTGCAAGGCCATGGCATCCGCCGGTGTGTCCACCCTCCCCATGCTCTACAAATGTGCAGGAGTCCTCGACTTCGTCAAGGGAATGGCACTTTCCGAGCCTTGGAACGCAGACCCCTACATGTTCCCCATGCTCCAGGACTTCAAATCCCTCGGACCCAACATGAGAGAGTTCGATGTCGACAAGATCAGGGACCTCATGAAGACCGACGGTATCGACTGCATCGTCTGTGTCGCCAGCCTCAAGGCAAACGAGGAGACGTTCAAGGACATGGGACTCAGCATCATCCGTCCCGCCTGTGCCGCCCCCACCGTCGATGGTTACACCAGTGCCATGCTCCTCATGGGATTCATCTTCGACACCCCCACCAAATCCCTCGAGGTTTCCGAGTGGTTCCAGAAAGTCAAGGATCAGATCGATTCCAAGACCAAAGGCGTCACCAAGACCAGGGCTCTCCCCCTGACCACCTCCACCAGCGTCAATGCCCCCACCTCCAGCTACGCACAGGTTCTCGTGACCGCAGGAGGAACCTTCCCCAAGGAGGTCCTCAACTCCACCGCCAGCATCGCTTTCGGTGACTGGGTCTATTCCATGAATGACTGTGATGCCATCGTGTCCCTCTACAGTGGAAGTTCCACCAACAGCTGGTTCGGAAAGGACTGTGACGTATCCGCGTATTCCCAGAGCATCCTCGCCTACAAGGACACAAAGATGTTCGAGAACAACAGGGTCTACATTGTAGCCTTCGACCTCCCCATGCCTCTCAAGGTGGCCTACACCGCAGTGGCTCTCTACCCCACCCTCTTCACCGAGAAATGGGCCGAGGACCTCTCCCAGGACTTCTATGACAAGTTCTTCGGTGGAAACATAAAAGCCTCCGAGATCAACGTGTTCCTCACCACCGAGGAGATCAAGGCCCTCGCAAAGGCCTGAAACCGGGGCCTTCGGGCCCCATCAACCTGTTTTCCATCCGAGGTGGCCGCATGTCGATGAAAGAGAACTACCACCAATACACCAGACGCAAACTTATCTTCATACTGATCTGTGTCATCGGACTCTTCCTCGCGTTCGGAACCTCGATAGCGATAAAGAACTCCGAACTGAACTTCTTCGATTCGTTCCGTATCATCTACGAACACCTTACAGGCGTCACTTACGAGAAATATTCCGATCCCTGGTTGGACGACTATGTGGTATGGAACCATAGACTTCCCAGGACGTTGTACGCGATACTCGCCGGTGCCGCATTGGGTGTCGCCGGTGCGGCCATGCAGAGCGTCATGCACAATCCCCTGGCTGACCCCTACACCACAGGTATCTCCTCCGGTGCGGAGTTCGGAGTGTCCGTATCGATGATCCTCGGTATCGACCTGATATCCATAGGCATCGTGAAGGACCTCGGGGTCATGATGAACGCGTTCATCTTCGCCCTCATCCCCATGGTCCTGATGGTGATGATCTCACCCAAGACCCGTTCCAACCCCTCCACCCTTATCCTGGTAGGAGTGGCTGTGACATACCTGTTCAATTCAATCAACATGTTCCTTATGGTGACCACGGACGCCGATACGATGTCTAACGTCTATCTGTGGCTGGTAGGTTCCCTGAACAGCATCTCGTGGAGCTACTTCCCTCTTTCACTGACGATCACCGTAGTCGGTACAGCGGTCATCATGTTGCTTTCCAACAAACTCAACATTCTGGCACTTGAGGATTCCAATGCGAAGACCTTAGGTATAAACGCAGACAACGTGCGTATAATCTGCCTTCTGGTGATATCGCTGATGGTTGCTACAATCACCTGTTACGTCGGTATAATCGGTTTCGTAGGACTAGTTTGCCCTCACATCGTCAGGACCATCATAGATGCCGACAACAAGTACCTCATACCCGCATCGGCGGTTTTCAGCGGACTTTTCCTCATGTCCGCAGACATCCTAGCTAGACTTGTTTCACCCCACGGCACTGTGCCTGTGGGAATCGTCATGTCGTTCATAGGTGCCCCCATCTTCCTGTATCTTCTTGTAAGGAGGAACGCCAATGTCTGGTAATGCAAAGACCGCATGGAAGAAATCAGAGTACCTTGCGAGACGTCACAAGGTGAAGATCGCGATAATAGTGCTTCTCGTGATCACCACCTTGGCTTCGATATACTCCCTTTCAATGACCCAGTATCCGATATCCTTCACACGCATGCTCGAAATAGTGTACGAAGGCCTGTGTGGGATAACCCCTACGGACTACGAAGGCAGGATAGAACACAAGGTCATATGGGAAATGTACATGCCGCGTGTCCTTGCTGGACTTATGGTAGGTGCGATCCTGGGAATGGCCGGTGCCGTCATGCAGTCGGTCATAGACAACCCCTTGGCAGACCCTTACACAACAGGGATTTCCTCAGGAGCTGCGTTCGGAGTGGCCCTTTTCACAGTATACGGGTTCACCGTACTCCCCCTGTCATCCGATTGGGCCATGATCGCCAATGCCTTCGTTTTCGCGATGATCCCCTGTGCGGCCATACTACTATTCGCCACACTGGGACGTGGAACGTCCAGCACAATGATACTTGTAGGTATTGCTATTATGATGGTGTTCGGTTCCGCGACACAGTTGATCATGTTCTCTGCAGAACCGTCTTCGTTCTCATCGATCTACGAGTGGAACATAGGTTCGCTTGCATTGGTAAAGGCACCTAACCTCCCGTTCCTGGTCGCTTCCATAACCGTTCTTGCAGTGGCTTTGATTCCACTCTCCAAATACCTTGTGATAATGACCGCAGGTGACCGTATCGCCAAAACCGTAGGGGTCAACGCAAAAATGATCCGTTCGGTCAGTTTCTTCATAGTGTCTGCATGTACTGCGATAGCGGTCAGTTTTACAGGAAGTATTGGATTCGTAGGACTGGTCATTCCTCACCTGTGCAGAATAATCGTAGGTTCATCGAAAGGAATCATAATCCTTTCAGGACTCATCGGGGGACTGATGCTGATGACCTGTGACATCGTGGCACGTCTTATCATACTCGGAGGACTACCGGTAGGTGTTATAACAGCGGCCATCGGAAGTCCGATCTTCATCTATTTCCTCATACGCAGTAGAAAAGGTTCCTACTACGGGTGAATAAAACCGCCGGATTCAAGGCATCTGGATCCGGCATTATTCAAACTTTGGGTCCTAGTGCAATTCGTGTGGATTGAACCATGCACATCGCCGTGCGTGCTCCGA
>JAKSHW010000111.1 GCA_024399195.1 archaeon
AGCTGACCGATGATGGTCTCGACGAAACTGGAAGCGGCACCGATGGTGGCGAAGACCCACATCCAGAAAATGGCTCCGGGACCTCCGGTGACGATGGCCGCCGCGGTTCCGACTATGTTCCCTACACCGATACGTGCACCCATGCTGATGCAGAACGCCTCGAAGGAGGAAACGTTGTTCTTCGGTTCTTTGTCCTTGATGTCTTTCAAGGTAAGGTTGATCGCATGGCCCACACGTGTGACCTGCAATCCTTTGAAACGGACCGTTGCATACAGTCCGAAACATACCAGAATGATGAGGACGATGTTCCAGAGGTACTCGTCGGCGCTCATTATGGTGTCATAGACGTCGTTAAATAGCGTCAAGTCAAATCACTTTAACGTATATTGTATCATATGTATCCTATTTAACAAAATTGCAATTTGTTAAAAATAATGTATAAAAATATACATATATTGTATACAATCCGTATGTAAACATCCTTCTTCAGTGATAATAAAGTTCGGGGCGTCTTTTGTCCAGGAAGTAGAGCTCGTTCATACGGCGGTATCCCGGTGAACGGATGGTCTCCAGGACAGAACCGTCCAGGTCCGCTGTGAGCATACATTCGCCGTTGTAATCCTCCGTCATCCTCCTTCCGCGGGGATCGAAGAATGCGACACCTCCTCCGAACACGGTTCCGTTACCGTTATCGCCTACGAGGTTGCATGCGGCCACGTATACGGTGTTGTCATACGCCCTTGCGGGAAGGACCCTGTCCCATCCCGATTTCCTTTTATCGGGACCCAGACCGGACGCATGGGGCATGAGGATGATGTCGGCCCCTTTCAAGGCGTAGGTGCTGCTGATCTCCGGGAAATGGGATTCCCAGCAGGTCTGTACGGATATCGTGGCTTTGGAGGTCCTGAACACGGGAAGTGTGTTCCCAGGCCTCATGGCAGCGGCCTCCCTTTCCCCCAGATGGGTCTTACGGTATTTTCCCAACAGTCTTCCGTTCTCCATCACCGCATGGGTGATGAACCCGCCCATCTCCGCAAATCCTATGCAGACGCAGATGCCGCATTCCCCCGTGAGGTCCAAGATCCCGGTGATCTCGGGCGAGGTCACGGAGATGGTGTCGTAGGAACTCTGGGGCATGGCATAGCCGGTCAGGGACATCTCGGGAAAACACACGATGTCCGACTCAGACTCGGCGGCCTTACGGATGTACGACACGGTCTTCTTCAGATTATCTCCCATCTTTCCTATACGGGAGTTCATACAGACCATCGAGAGACGTACATCGTCCATGCAGTTGGATTACCGTTCCCATATATGGCGGTTGGGATAGACAAAACGATGCATCGGAGCATTGTGGAACATAGAAGTAGAAGGATGGTGGACAAGGCGAGATTCGAACTCGCGGCTTCTGCCTTGCGAAGGCAGCACGCTACCGGGCTGCGTCACTTGCCCATTGTGATTCCGGTAAACTCGCAATCGTGACAAAGAATATAAAGATTGTTGAGACGGGGAGGGTATTCCACCCTCCTTCCGTTTCATTTCTTGAACAATTTGGCCTTTATGGTAGGGTACAGCTCGGCCAATATGACTATGGCCGCCGAGGCTATGAGCGCTGCAGGGACGGAACTCGTCAACGGCATGGCGGGGAACGCGGAGGTCCCGTCGAAGTGATAGAACGGGATGACCAACAGTTTGATGAAGGTCACATGGAACAGCAGCATGGCGAGACTGTGTTTTCCGATGGTCCCGAAGACCTGTTTCACACCGGGTATCCTGACCAGGATGTTCGTCAGCACCATGAGGGTGTAACCGCATAGGATCATGGTGATGAAGAACGGTAGCATGGAGTATCCGCCGTACGCACCGTAGTAGACCAGGTCGTATTTGTGTCCCGGGGGAATGAAGACAAGCAGTGCGAACGCACATGCGGTTACGACCGCGCATATGACCCAATATCTTTTCGTCCTCCATCCGGTCTCTATATAGTTAAGGAGCTCGATCTTTTTCATGAACGCTCCAACGAACATAAACGCGGCAGCGAGGGGGGCCTGATGGAACTGGAGAGGCAGTTTGATGTGCACGATCTCCACAAGGACGAACCCTGCGACCAACATGGCCGCTATAGTCACCAGAAGGTTCCTGTTGCTTTTGATGGCGAAGTTCGCCAACGGGTAGAAGATCACGAACGCACACGCCATGATCTGGATGAAGTAGTATCCGCTGAGGCTCATGGTGTATAATGATGTGGGGGCCGAGGACAGGTCCTGGAACACGGTCTTTCCACCTATGACCAACCACAGGCTGTCGAACAGGTCCGACGGACCCAGGTCGTATCCGAGCAATATCAGATAGACCCACATTATGGCGGACAGGGCTATGATACAGACGGAGCTGACGAACACAAGCTGGTAGAGACGTCTTTTGATGTTGTCGGCCACGGATCTGTTGGGTCTGTAGAAGTATCCGGAGAAGATGAAGAACAGGAACAGTCCCGAATATAGGAAATCCAAGGCAGGACTGGACGTGACGTCATCGGGAGTGCCTCCAGGTTGGAGAACGATCGCATGGAGAATGACGATGGCCAAGGCGGCGAAACCTTTGACCACGTCCACGTTCTTCAGACGGGGACTGCTCGCTAGAGCGTTGTCAGACATGGTACAGGGATGTATCAAATTGGTATATAAGTCTACGATGAGACAAATATCCAAGTTATAATGTATTTATGTATACCATGTACAAAGGTGTCGAAAAGAACAATGTTGTCGGACAGACGTCCACGGCCCTGGACCTTTGACGATCCATCATCATATGCAAAATCTGAAGAAAGGGGTTTGGAGAGGGTCTTCCGACCCCCTCGTCTCAGTTCTCGAAACCGTTCTCTTCCTGTTTTGCGGCAGGGGCGAAGTTCATGGCGGGACAGGGACCGTAGCAGTCCTTGCAGAAGATGCACTTCTCCCAGTCTATCTCGACCTTTCCGTCCTTCATGTACAAGGCCTTGGGTTTGCAACGTGCCGCACACAGGCCGCATCCTACGCAGTTGAACGCACGGGCGACGAGCTGGCAGGCCTCGTCCATCTCCCTGGAGGCATCGGCCTCCACGAATCCCTTGCTGATGATGCTTCCTTCTCCGTAGAATGTGACGTAGTTCGCCTTGAGGGTGTCGTTCTCCTCGTCGAGCTTGAGGACCCATCCCAACGCATGAGCGAAGGGTTCCAGCTTCTTGAGGTCGATGGGCCTCGAAAGGGCGGCCTCCATGCTGAATCCCATGGTGCACGGGGAATATCCGTCCTGCACCTTGATGGCGACGGGCCCGCCTTCCACCTCGTCGGGCTTCTTGGTGGCCTTCATCGGAGGCACCTCTTTCCCGGTGACCCTGAGGATCTCCGCCTTCACGGACGCAGGGGCGGTCTTCCATCTCCACAGTCCGTACTTCTTCCATTCCTCGGGCATTCCGAGGTCGTCGGAGTATTTGGACAGGTACTGGTCCCACACGGGGTACCTGGAGCTCGCCTGGGACACGGTGTCGAGGTCGGCCATGTCCGATGCGGGGCACATGAAGCATCCGATCCTGTCGAGTCCGTGTGCGTACCACATGTTGAAGGGTTCCTTCTTGTAGAAGATGTAAAGCCACACGTGCATGGCGGACCAGTTCTGGATAGGGGATGCACCGACCTGTCCGGGGGTCCAGGGGTTGTTCCAGATCCTGGGCTTGGCGTTCCTGGCCTCGGACTCGTACTTCCTCTGTCCGATGAACGAGAGCACGCCGTCGGGGAAGTGCTTGGTGATGGCGGCCACGGTGGGTCCGAGCTTGTTGGTCTTGCAGCACCATCTGTAGTCCTTTGCGGGGGGACCGAAGTACACGAGGTTTCCGAAGAAGGCGTTCTCCGGGGGCTCCTCCTCGATGAGCTTGAGGTTGTGCCTCTCGGCGAAGTCGTGGACGTACTTCACGGTCTCGTCGAGCTCCAGACCGGTGTTGACGAACATAGGGGGGATGTCGAGGCCTGCGTCCATGACCACGAGCATGGTCGCGAGGGAGTCCTTTCCTCCGGAGAACGACACGATGCAGGGCAGGTCGCTCTTCTCCCTGACGAAGTTGATGAAACCGATGGCCTCGTCGCGGCGTTTCTCGATGACCTCTCTGTTAGCCTCGACGACCTCGTCCCAGGTGTGGGCCTTGTCCGAGAACACCATGGTCTCGGGTTTGTGCCACCTGGTCTTGACGGCGAATCCTTTCTCGGCCTCGACCATCTCCTTTCCGGTCATCTTTGCGACACCTGTACCGATGACGGTCCTGTCCGCGAGCATCATGATGACCTCGTCGTCGACCTGGATGCCGGGGTCGGCGTCTTTGACACCGGGGGCCATGAGGTTCTTGTTCTCCCTGATGAAAGGTGCGGCGTCGTCGTTGATGATGACGTAGCCTTTGGTCATGGTCTTCACGATACGCATCGCACCCTGGAGACGGATGATGAACCTCCATCCCACGCCGAGGTCGTACCTCTCGGTGGCGACGACGGTACCGTCGGCGAGGATCTCCTCCATCCTGTCGATGGCGGGGGCCTTGTTCATGATGACGATATGTCCCTCGGGAAGCATCGCTTTACCGCAACCTTCTCCGAAGCAGTCGTCGGCCATCTTCCTCGCTTTCTCGATGTCGTAGTCGAAGGCGGGACGTGAATCGGCGGGAGGGGTGAGCTCGGTGACGGAGGTCTTGGAGCCGCAGACGGGACATTCATTCGCCTCCATGATGGGCAGGTTGCACTGGAAACACCACCTGAGATGGTTTTTCCCGAGTTTTATCATAGCCATGGACGATAAAATGGTAGGCTGGAATATATACTTTGATTGGACGGGGGCGGTATCAGGTTTCCATTCCCCCTGGATGTAGGCAGCCCTTCACGGTCAGTTCCTCAACGTCCCTATAGGGATCACGAGTATGCCGTCCTCACGTCTGTAGGCGCGGTTTCCGATACCTGTGACGACGGCCATGAACGAAGGTGCACCCATGCTGTCGAGGTCTATCTTTCCGAGCACCTTCTTCAATGTCTTTGCACCTTCGTCGATCAGTGAGTCGCCGCCCAGTTTCACCTCGATCAATGCGTATTTTCCATTCCTGAGATGTACGACAATGTCGCATTCGTTGTTCAGGCTGTCCCTGTAATGGTACACGTCCCCGTCGATGGATTCCGCATATACCCTGAGGTCCCGCACCGCCAGTGATTCGAAAAAGAAGCCCAGTGTTTTCGGGTCATTGACAAGGTCTGCCGGGCCGATCCTGAGCGATGCGGCGGCCAGGGACGGATCGATGAAATATCTGGTGTCTGAGGTCCTGATAGTCGTCTTGGAGCATAGATTGGGGATCCATGCCTTCATATCTTCGATGACATGCAGTTTTCTGAGGGCTTGGAGATATTCCGATACGGTTTCTTCCGAAACTCCCGCCGACCCGTTGGAGGACATTTCGTTGGATATTGCGGACTGGGATATCTGACTTCCGAGGTTTCTTGCATATGACCGTAACAGCCTTCTTACTTTCTGTGGGTCCCTTTTTATACCGTCTACACGAGCCATATCCGATTTCACCACGGCATCGATGTAATCGAAGGCCTGTTCTAGAGCTATGTCCTCGTCCATGTCTATCGATTCCGGCCACCCGCCTCTGCAGATGAGAAACGTTAGTCTGTCTATGTCCAGGTTCGAACATCCCGACATCTCGTTCGATTCGAACAACATACCTAAGCTGACCTCCCCTGTAGAATCTCCGGATTCGAACAAGGTCATGGGACGCATGACCATCCATCCGAACCTACCGGTCCCCGAGTGGATCATTTCCGATAGGTCTGTCGGCACTGACGATCCTGTCAGGATAAACTGTCCTTGGCCTTTATGGTGATCGACATGGTCTCTTATGGCATCCCATAGCTTAGGGGCGACCTGCCATTCGTCTAACAGCCTCGGTTGTTCACCCGTGAGAAGTGTTTCCGGACTTATTTCCGACAGGAGTTTGTTCTCTTTTACAGTACGGGGGTCGTCAACGGAAAGAACACTTTTCGATATTTGTTTTGCTGTGGTGGTTTTACCGCACCATTTAGGCCCTTCTATCAGGATGGCCCCTTTGCTTTTCAATTTTCTTTCCAGGGTTGAATCGAGGATACGGGGTCTGTAAAAGAGATTTGGATTACCCATATTGATGTGATAAAGTAGACCTATTAATATAATCCGACACTTGTAGAGATTTCAACCCGATACTTGTAGAGATTTCAACCCGATACTTGTAGAGATTTCAACCCGATACTT
>JAKSHW010000112.1 GCA_024399195.1 archaeon
GGAACACTTCGATGTTGAAGGACATCCGTGAGAAAGTGTCCGCAGGTATGCCCGTCCTCGCCGAATGCGGCGGTTTCATGTACCTCCACGAGCAGATGGAGGACGCCGACGGTAAGGTCTGGGACATGGCGGGGGTCATCGAAGGCGAGGTCCACAACACCAGAAAACTGTCCCGTTTCGGATATGTCAGACTTGTACCGGAGTCCGAGGGATCGGTCCTCGGAGAGGGTGTGAAAGGACATGAGTTCCACTACTGGGACAGTTCGAACTGCGGAACTTCCTGGAAGGCGACCAAGACCTCCGGGAAACAGTACATGTGCGGTCATGAGGAAGGTCCTCTTGTTGTCGGATACCCTCATCTCTACTACTATTCCAATCCGGAGATGCCGTACAGGTTCCTGAAGCTCTGTGAACACTACAAGGGCTGATGTCCATCTCCCTGTCGGTCTATATTCCGGCAGGGTTTGGACCATCGGTTACCTATTGGTGGAAACCGTTTCGTTTTCTGTCGGTCTTTGTATTGGGGTGCAGTAGCTTACAGTGCACCTAATTCGTCTCCAATGGGTCTATATATCCATTTTAGATATATCCCTTGGAATAAATATCCAAGTGATGTGGATGCGTCCTGTCCGTTTCGTGGTGGTAGCATCCTGTTCCATACCCTCGGTCCATGACCGAACCTCTGGGATATTATGAAGTTCAAAAAGAAAGAAAAGGGAGGAGGGGAAACATTGGATTTCCAATACAGCGCCTACTCCCACAGAAAGTACCTGATACTCCTCATCGGGGCATTGGTGGTAATCGGACTTTTCTTCGTCGATTTCCTGTTCAGTACCACCTATCTGAACGCGGGTGACATATGGAACGCGTTCATAGACCGCGGTTCGGCCCCCAAGACCCTGGGGATAATCGTATGGGACATCAAGCTCCCCATCGTATGTACCGGTCTTGTCGTCGGTGCGGCGTTCGGTTTCGCAGGAGTGGTCATGCAGACTCTTCTGAACAACCCCCTTGCAAGTCCTTACACCCTCGGTATCTCCGCGGGAGCGGGATTCGGTGCGTCTCTCGCCATGGTGGCGGGTCTTGACAGCCTTGCACTCCTTGGAGCATATATGGTCCCTGCGAGCGCGTTCTTCTTCGCACTCCTTTCCAGTGCAGGGATCTTCCTCGTCGCCAAAGCAAAAGGTTTCTCCGCCGAGGTCATGGTCCTTGCAGGTATCGGACTCGTGTTCCTGTTCCAGGCCCTTCAGTCCCTCATGCAGTACCTTTCCTCGCCCGATGTCCTTTCTGGCATCGTCTTCTGGACCTTCGGTAGCCTTTCTTCCACCGAGTGGACCGATATCGCGATAATCCTCGTGCTCTTCCTAATCTGTTTCGTGGCCATCTACAGGAAGTCCTGGGCACTTACTGCCATGAAACTTGGAGACCACCGTGCAGCCGCACTCGGTATCGACACCGGAAAGATGAGGAAATGGATGTTCCTCGCCATCTCCATGCTCACCGCGGTATGTGTCGCATTCGTGGGATGCATCGGATTCGTCGGTATCGTCGGGCCCCATGTCGCACGTATGATCCTCGGTGAGGACCAGAGGTTCCTCATTCCCATGTCATGTATCTGCGGTTCCGTCATCCTTCTCTGTGCGGATTTCGTCTGCAGGATCATCACCGAAGGTATCGCATACCCCATCGGTATATTCACCGCAATCGTCGGTGTGCCCTTCTTCTTCTACTTGCTTCTTAAGAAAAAGGCGGTGAAGCAATGATAGTGTCCGTCAACGGGTTGACCTTCTGCTACGGTGATGCCAAGATCATCGATGCCGTCGATTTCACTGCCAATCCCGGTGAGATCACCACCGTCATCGGAGCGAACGGTGCAGGTAAGACCACCATGCTGAAATGCATCGCCGACCTGTTCAAACATGACGGAGAGATCAGGTTCGACGGAGAGATCGTTGAACGCGATGATATGTTCAAGTTCCTCAGCTATATGGAGCAGAACACGGACTGTGACATTGATTTGAACGTGTTCGAGATCGTCCTTCTCGGAATGATCCAGTCCCTTGGATTCTATGTGTCCCAGGAGGACATCGACGAGGTCTACAAGGTCCTCGACCTTCTAGGGGTCAGGAAGTTCGCAGACCGTAAGATCGGCGAGCTTTCCGGAGGACAGAGGCAGTTGGTGTTCATCGCACAGGCCCTTGTCAAGAACCCTTCGGTCATCATCCTCGACGAACCTACCAGTGCATTGGACCTTTACCATCAGTTCAACCTGGTCAAGTTCATGAGCGAGATCACCCGTGAACGCAAGTGTACCACTCTGATGACCCTTCACCATCTTGATGTCGCTTGCAAGTACTCCGACAAGATGGTCATCGTCCACGAGCACAAGATCTATGCGGAAGGTCCTCCGAGGGAGGTCTTTACCGAGAAGATGCTGTACGACGTGTACCGTGTACATTCGAAGATCGTAGAAGACGAGAACGGGGACAGACACCTGATCGTCCTCGGTCCCGTCAACGACTGAAAAACATATTCCCCCGGCGTTCTGCCGGGGTTGTTCTGTCATCTTATATCTCGAGACCGCCCATGAGCACACCGCTCACAGCGGATACGACGATCACTATTGCAAGACCGACGGCCATCATGCCGATCTGTTTCACATCCGTCCTGTGTCCATGGAACGCTTCGGGAAGCATATCGCACATGGTGACGAACATGAACACTCCCACTGAGAAGCACAGTGCCAGTCCTGCGAATCCCATGTCTCCCACATCGAGGAACAGGTAGGAAATGACGGTTGCAAGGGGCGATATCGCACTGAACGCCACCAGGTACTTCCATCCTTTATCTCTGTCTTCGCTCATGACCATGGTGGATGCAAGGGAGAACACGACCACGGATTTGTGGAGGCACAGTGCGATCAGCACCAGGATACCGACGTCCTCCCCTGCCACGAATGCGGCCGCCAATGCCAATCCGTCGAAGAACGAGTGGATCGCAAGTCCCAGGAAAGCGGACATCGAGGTTATCTTATGGGTATGGCTGTCGCATCCGCAGTCCCCTCCCAGGTACTTCTTCACCACGAAATCGATGACGAGGAGGAGCATGAACCCTATCATTATCGCATAGGCTGCGTTTTCGAAGTTGTATCCGCCGTCCACGGTCCTTTCAAGGGCTTCGGGCATAAGCATGATGAACAGGACTCCGATCATCACACCTGCGCTCAGTGAAAGAAGACGGTGCAGATTGTCTTCGTTACGTTCTATCATGTAAGGTATACGTGCGGCCACGAGCGTGATGATGAAAATCACTATTGCAAACAGGCTTACAATCAGTAATTTATCCATGTGTAGGTTTTTGTATTATTGTTATTAATATTAATCGGATACTTTAATAATTTACAGGGTCATAACCGTTTGGATTTAATAATCCCATGTCGGGAATTTGAGGTTGACATAATGACGATCATAAGTATATCTCTGAACGATGAAAACGTGCAGGAGCTCGACCATATCAAGGAGGTCTATGGGTTGAAGAGCAGGAGCGATGCGGTGCGTACAGCCCTCAATTCCGCCAGGTCCGAGATCGAAGACCTTGATAAGATGGAAGGTTTCGTAGAGGGTATCCTCATCACCGTACGTCATGACCATGCCGATCCCTGGATGAGTCTTATCCAGGCAAAACACGTCAATTCGATAAAGACCCAGTTGCACTCCCACCTGAAGGATAACAATTGTCTGGAGGTCATGATCATCTCCTGCGATGCCGATGACATCCGTGCTATGATACGTGAGATACAGGCTACCGGAAAGACCGACTATGTGAGGTTCGTACGCAGCTGAGACGGTAACGGTCCTTATGGCGATGCGAGCGCCCCTCCCCGATTGTTCTAATTTTCGGAAAATGACATCAACATCTCATGTTGATTTTAAATACCGAACCACATGAAGATATGGCCATGGGTCAGATAATATGCTCTGAGAAATCCAGGGTTTTCCGTGATGCCGATAGTGACATCCATCGGCCTGATCTTGGGGGAATATATCCGTTCCTTTCCAAACCCGAGGTAACCTGGGCGAAAACGGATGTGGGTGCATGGGAACTTGTCTGCTGTTCCTCTTGGCGATGTTCCTGGCGTATCTTGCGCTGTCCTTGAAGATGACCGTCCAGGCAGTCTCCACATCTACGGAGATACTCCATGCAGAATCTGGAGAACAGGATGGAGACGGCGTCCTTGTTGGGCGGAGCATCGGGTTTTCCGAAAAGTTCTTCGTTGAACACGAACGTCTTTTCGACCGTTCCGCGTTTACGGGCGGTCCTCACCACAGTTACCACATTTTCTTTTTCCATTTTGGACATATGGCGGTAGATGGTGGAACGGGGGATATCGGGACATATGTCGCACAGGTCGTTGACCACGGCTTCATGTCTGTCGTACAGTCCCAGTATCAGACGCTGTTTCAAAGGGTCCAATAGGAGCTTCATCAGGTCTGTTTCTTTTTTATCACGTGGTTTTCGGACAACGAATGTCATCGACCTGACGTTTGTCAGGGCATATATCGACACTGTAGGGCTGTCTTCATATCCGTATCAAGCGATAGAATCGGGTCACATGTACCTTTCGACAGGCGGATGGAATATGGTGCATGCAAACGCTGGTGTATCCTATCGTTTGGATTTATTTCGAAGGGTATAGCGAGCGGTCTTTTCACTCATATTTTATATAGTGAGGCTATACCGTAAAGGTGGATGCATACGTATGAGGAAGGGATTGACCGATGTCGCATCGAACCTGATAGGGTTCGTAAAAGACACTGTGAACAAATATGCAAGCCTGCCCAGGGATGAGGCGGCTTTCAAGAACTTAAGCGGAAGTGATTCTACCGATGGGAAATCATTTACCTTCGGTACGGTCACAAAGGCCGACAAATGCTTCGTGAACGGAACTACCGATCGCGTCATCTTCAAGGACATTGCGGAACACAGACCTGTAATGTACCCTATGAGCCCGCAGATCGATTTCAACCCCAACATAAGGGGCGGTATACCTTTCACCGAGGCTTCTGACGTTTTCAAGAACGCCATTCCCCTTGATCAGGACATCACCGGTATCGTTCCCGCAGTGAAGTCCGTACACGCCACCATCGACGGCAGTCTGGTGGCCGATGTTATCTCCGAAGGTACCGTAGTGCCTATTCCCGAGATCAAGACCGTCGAAGAGAGACCGTCAGTCGTGGAAAATGTCATCGCGCCCGTATGCGAGGATGTTCCTGATGGTCTTATCGAGATCGGCGGCATACAGACCACCGATGCGTTTTCCGAGAAGGAAGTGTTCTCCGATGCCTCCATCGAGAAGCCCCTTGATTCCGAAGTACTGTCCAAGATGCCTTCCGAGGATTCCGAATCCTTCGATGATGCATGTTACGATGACGATTGCGGTGTGATAGAGATCGACAACGACGGATATGCGGACGTCCTTGCACCGGTCGCAGGACCTGTGGAGGCCCCCTCTGTGGAAAGCGCCGTCGCCGTATCTGCGGTTTCCGAAGCTCCTGCTGTGGAAGCGACCGTAAAGGCAGAGGAATCGGTTCCCGACACGCACGTCGATGAGCAGGTGGAGGAAGTAACTGTAGCGCCTGTGCCCGAACAGATGGACCTTATCGAGATCCAGGATGCGGTCGTTGTTTCTGATGCACCTTCTGAACAGAGCGAGGAAACCGTCTCCATCGATAGCGAACCCCTTCCCGAGACCGTCGATGCAGGGGCCGTGGACGAACAGGCCGAAGAGCCCAACCCCGTCCTTATCAGCCTGCCCAAGAGCAGAGAGGAGTTCCAGGCCCTCTTCGGTTCCAAAGATGAGGAAGTCGTTTCTGAAGACGAAAGCCTTGTAGACCATATCGCTGAATACAACAGGACCTTCCACCCCTCCTCCCTGATCGCCAAGACCACCGACGTCGAGGTAAGGAAACCCACTCCCGGCCACCTCAGCGACGGTGTTCTGGACAAGCCCATCTTCATCGACAACTACGACCGTGATATCCTGTTCATGTTCATGCCTGAACTCATCGATGACGAACAGGACATCATCGCCCTCAGTATGGACAACAACTCCGCATTCCCCGAAGATTTCCTCGAGGGATATGACAGAAGGTTCGCCAAGTGGGCAGGTGCCGCCGCGGCCAAGAAGAAGTTGGCCGACATCGAGGCTGTCAAGAAACAGGTCGTCACCAACAAATCCATCGCAAGCCGTAAAGCCCGCCCCAGAAGGAGCAGGCGTATCGGTAAGAGATAAACAT
>JAKSHW010000113.1 GCA_024399195.1 archaeon
CTTGACCTCGTCGATGGTCCTGACGAAGGGGAGCATGATGTTGACGTTCTTCATTCCCATTTCGTCCCTGACCTTCTTGATGGCCTTGAGCTCGCACATGAACGCCTCGGTGTAGGAGGGGGAGACGTACCTGGAGCAGCCTCTCCATCCGATCATGGGGTTGTCCTCGTTGGGCTCGTACTCCGCACCGCCTTTCATGTCGCGGTATTCGTTGGTCTTGAAGTCGGAGGTCCTGAGGGTGATGGGCCTGGGATAGAACGCCCTGGCGACCTTGGAGACACCGTCTGCAAGCTTGTCGATGAGCTCCTGGGTGCGTCCGTCTGCGATGACGGCACAGGGGTGCTCTCCGATGTAGTTGGTGAAAAGGAACTCGCTTCTGAGAAGTCCTACTCCGTCGCAGGGGAGCTTGGCGATCTCTTCGGCCTTGGTGGGCATGCTGACGTTGCACATGACCTTGGTTCCGGTGATGGGGACGGGCTCGGTGTACACGGGTGCGGCGACCTGTGCGGACTCCTCCTTGACCTTCTTTTTGATCTCTCCGCGGTAGACGGTTCCGGTGGATCCGTCGACGGTGACGATCTCTCCGTTCTTGAGGGTCTCGGTGGCGGAACCGGTTCCTACGACACAGGGGGTTCCGAGCTCTCTGGAGATGATGGCTGCGTGGCAGGTCATTCCACCTTCGTCGGTGACGATGGCGACGGCCCTGCTCATGGCGGGGACCATGTCGGGCATGGTCATCTTGGCGACGAGGACGTCTCCGTCCTTGATGACGTCAAGGCTCATTCCGACATCGTAGATGCAGACTTTACCGGTGGACATACCGGGGCTTGCTCCGAGACCGGCGAGAACGACCTCTCCGCCCTCGATCTCTCCCTCGGACGCTCCTGCATCGGCCTCACCGATGGCGGTGATAGGCCTGGCCTGTACAAGGAAGACCTTGTCGTCTTCGATGCACCATTCCATGTCCATGGGTTTCTCGTAGTGGATCTCGACCTGCCTTCCGATCTCCGCGATCTCGAGGACACGTGCATCGGGGATCTTCTGAACGCTCTGTTTGTCAACGGGGACGTCTTCCTTGACGGCTCCGCCGGTGGGTCCGCGGACGTATTTCCAGGTCTGTTTGAAGATCTTCTTTCCGCTGACGGTCATCTTGTTCTTGTCGACCTGGTAGTGGTCGGGAGTGACCTCTCCACCGACCATGGCCTCTCCGAGACCGTATCCGCCTTCGACGATGATGTTCTTTGCACCGTTGTGGGGATCGACGGTGAACATGATTCCTGCATACTCGGAGTTGACCATCTTCTGGACGACGACTGCGAGTTTGACCTCCTCATGGGAGTAGCCCTGGGCTTCCCTGTAGGAGATCGCACGTGCGGTGAAAAGGGAGGACCAGCATTTCCTGATCTTGTCGAAGAGGTCCTCTTCGCTTCCGACGTTGAGGTAGGTCTCCTGCTGTCCTGCAAAACTTGCGTCGGGGAGATCCTCTGCGGTGGCACTAGACCTTACGGCCACGAATCCTTTCTTTCCGCCAAGGAGCATCTCGTAGCTTTCCCTGATGTCCTTCTTGAGGTCTTCGGGAATCTCGCAGGAATCGAAGAGGGCCCTGATCTCGTTGGCGGCGTCTACAAGGCTGTCATCGGATTTGGAGTCGATGCCTTTGATAAGGTCGACGATCTTGGACATGATGCCGCTTTTCTCGATGAAGTAGTCGTAAGAAACAGTGGTCAGAACGAATGCGTTCGGAACAGGGAAGCCGGATGATGTAAGTTCTCCAAGATTTGCTCCTTTACCACCGACGATAGGAACGTCGGTAACACGCAGTTCATTGACGTCAATGATGCGTCTAGTGTCGTTAATATCAGTCATGTGAATCCCTATTGATGAAGATGCCGTTTCCGTCGATGTCCGGTGATCCTAGGTCGAACGATGAAACGGTAGTGAGCATCTCCTCTCGGTTGGGTGCGCATGGGCTTGTTATATATAATTATGTAGAGGGTTATAGAATACGACCTGTAAGTATTAGCCGATGTCTTTTCTCTCTACGATTGTGCTTAAAAATCAATCTGGCACATTGGTTTCTTAAAGGAGTGGCAGGCCGAAGCCCGCCTAAGATGTTTAGGTAATACCTCACTGAGTCATGAACTGAGCGAAAGCATAGAGGACGGCTTTGGCCTCTGCGGTGATATCCTCTCCGAGGAATCCGAGGTTTTCCTCGGATGCATCGACGGTGAATCCATTGCAGTTCATGGCGAACCTGAGGTATCCGCTTGAGGAAAGCTGACCGATCACCGCAGCGTATTCCACGCCTGCAAGCTCGTCTTCGACAAGGGCGAAGTTGTAGTTCCCTCTGCTGCTTGCGGGGGTTCCGTCGAGGGACTTCACGGCCTCTGCGGCGGCGGTGTAGGCCTCGTCCCCGAGGTAGACATAGACCTTTGCGGTCTTCTCGTTGCCCATTCCGTTGATGTAGGTGAAGACGAGGGTGGCCTTCTCGCTGTTGGAGTCCTTGGAGACGGACCATGCGGCCTTGTCTCCGGCGAACATCTCGGCGAAGAGCCTTGCACCGGATGCGGGAAGGCTGGCCTGGGTGTTTTCGTCGGTGACGAATCCTGCGATGTCGGCAAGGAGGGCTTTTGCTTCGGGAGCGACGTCTTCTCCGAGGAATCCGAGGTTCTCTTCGGTTCCGACGAACATGACGTCTCCTGCCTTCATGACGAACCTAAGGTATCCGCTGGAGGAGAGCTGACCGATGACGGCCGCATATTCCACGCCTGCGATCTCGTCCTCGACGAGGACGAAGTTGTAGTTCCCTCTGCTGCTAGCAGGGGTTCCGTCCAATGCCTTGACGGTGTTGACGGCCTCGTCGAAGTCCTCTCCGTCGATGGTGACGTAGACCTTTGCAGTCTTCTCGTTGCCCATTCCGTTGATGTAGGTGAAGATAAGGACTGCGACCTCGGCATCGGACTCGTCGGAGACGGTCCATGCGGGACGCTCGTCGGCGAACATGTGTGCGATGAGCTCTGCTCCTTCGTATTCGACGTCGGAGGGGATTGCGGGTCCGGTGTACCTGACACTGTTGAAGATACCCTCTGCGAATGCATCGATGACACCCTGTGCCTCGACATCGTCGACTGCGGTGGTTTTGAAGAAAGATCCGGTGAAGAGGACCTCTCCGACGATTCCGACGACGATCAGGAAGTGGGCGTTTTTGTCGTCCATGTTGAGGTAGTATCCCATAACATTGTCGAACTGGGACTTTACATTGATGGACTTGTAGGGGTATCCTTCGAGGGATGCTCCGATGAGTCCTTTGAGCTGTAGTTCGATGTTTTCGAAGTACTTTGCCGCATCAGGGCCGACTATGACCACGATCTCGTTCTCGAGTCCGAATCCTTCGATGTCGAAGGGGGCTCCGTTGGCGACATCCATGATCGCAAGGTACTCGTCGGATCCTTTCTGGAAGGAGAACGTTGCGGAATCGGCTCCGGTCGCATATCCTTCGGGGAGTTTGCCGGCTACGGTGCTGACCATGTCAACGGCGTTGTCGCCGGGGATAAGGACGGTCTTGCTGCTCTCGTAGACACCTTTGTCGATGAAGGCGATGACGCTGTCGAGGGTCTGTCCCTTGAGGGGGTTGGTTCCCATGTCGATGAAGGACTGGAGGACGTTGTTCGCCCATGCCTCGGAGAATATGTCACCGTACAGTGCGTGTGCCATGTAGGCGACCTTGACGGCTCCGGGGAGCAGGTTGTTGACGTAGTTGAGCTTGTCCTCGAAACCTCTGTAGTACTCGGTGGAGGAGGTACCGCTGTTGTCGTGGTTCCAGGTGTTCTCTATGATGTTCTTGACCTCTGCGGCGGTGAGTCCCCAGTCCATGGAACGGTTGTTGAGGATGCATCCTGCATCGGTGTAGTTGGAAAGTGCCTCGGTGCTGGTCATCTTGGACGAACCGGTACCTGCGTAGGATTTGGCGAACTCGCTGTTCACCTTGTAGTAGGGGATACCTCCTGCGTCGATTCCACTGGTGTTGAAGGTGGAGTCGTTCTGACAGATGTAGATGTACATGGTGCATCCGATGTAGGAGGTCTTCTGGGAATCAGTGTATTTTCCGACCTTGTCGTCGATGCTTCCGAGGACGGACCAGCTGGTCTCCGCGTAGTTCTTTCCGATCTTCTCACAGTCCCCTCCGAGGAGGAATCCGAGGGTGAGGACGGTGGTGATCTCGGCCCTGGCATCCGCGGAAGAGTAGATGATGAGGGGGATCAGGGCGTCTCTGAGGTCTTTTTCACGGGTCTCGGTGATCTGTGCGATACCGCTGTAGTCGACGAGCAGTGCACCGATACCGCCGACGGTGGAATCGAGCTTGGTGAAGTTGGTCCATGCAGCGTCGGAGATGGTCCTGGCGGCACCTTTGAGGTCGACCGCTTTGTCGGAGAAGGATGCCTCTGCAACCTCGTAGGAGCTGGTGAAGTAACCTGCGGCGTACTGTCCTCCGTTGGCATAGAGGAAGGGAAGCTGTATGTTGGTACCGTAGGTGACAACCTGCCTGAGGGGATAGGTCGCCTTCACGGTGGTAGGTTCACCGGATACGTCGAGACAGAAAACGTAGATGTCGGAACCCTCTTTCCTGTCGATGAGGTTCTGGAGGAGTTTCTTGTCGTTGTCGTTGACGAATCCGTCGTGGTCGACATCTGCCAAGGGATAGTCAGCGAGTTTCTTCTTGCCTGCGATGATGTCATCGACGATAGCCATGTCGGCTGCATCGATGGTGGCATCGTTGTTGGCGTTTCCACGGATGTGGAGCTGTGAATCTTCGATGTCCATAGCGGGGAAAACAGGGTCCACGGGGGTTGGATCGGGTCCAGGCGTGGGTCCGGGGGTAGGGCCGGGAGTAGGCTTGGGATCGTCGGTTCCTTTGTCTCCGGTGAAGAGGAAGACACAACCGGCGATGGCTACTATGGCTACTACGATGACCGCTATGACCATGGTCATTTTTTTGTCCATTTCATTCACCAATTGGATATTTAGTCCACATTGTAGAGCATATAGATTCTATTTAACACATTATATCAGTTGGATAACTGTTGTATGTGATGCCAGTAGTCGGGCTGTACCGATATGCCCACTGCACATCACAGATATGCAAACAGTTTATCTATTCTAAATAGGATGCAATATCCAAGAGGGACATAATGCACATTCAAATCAATGATTTGAAATTCTCATACACCAGCACACAGATTCTGAACGATATCACATTGGACCTTACCGGCCCCAAGTTTGTGTCCATCATGGGTCCCAACGGGGTGGGTAAGTCCACATTGATCCATTGTATCAACAAGATCCTGACCCCTACCGATGGTAAGGTGTTCATGGACGGCAAGGATGTCAAGGAGATAACCGTCAAGGAAATGGCGAAGAGCGTCGGATACGTCCCTTATTCGGCCAACGATACATTCCCCCTGAGCGTCGTGGACACCGTCCTCATGGGAAGACATCCGCACAGTAAGTGGAAGTCCCTCGACAGCGACCTGGACATCGTGTACGATACCCTCAGCATGCTCGGTATCTCCCATCTCGCCATGAGGAACTTCAACGAACTTTCGGCGGGTCAGCACCAGAAGGTAATGCTTGCGAGGGGACTTGTGCAGGAACCCTCGGTTCTGCTTCTGGACGAACCCACTTCCAACCTCGATGTCAGACACCAATTGGATGTCACCAAGATGTTGAAACGTCTCTCCGTCGAGAAACAGATCCTAATCATCATGATCAGCCACGACATCAACATCGCGGCCAAGTTCTCCGATGAGATCGTCATGATGCACCAGGGAAGCATTTACGCGGTCGGTACCCCCAACGAGGTCATAACCCCCGAGAACCTTGAGACCGTGTACGGTGTAAAGGCCGCCATCGTGGATGACGACGGTGCTCCCCACGTCATACTCAAGGACGCTTTGCCTATGGACGTCACCGATGTGGACTCCATTCGTTCCCCTGTGATGGCCAAGGCCGTCAAGGAGAAGATGGACGGAAACGGAGAATCCGCCTGAGGACCATACCCGTACGTATCCCCCAAGGGACGTGCGACGATATATGTGATACAATGGCCAGGACTGACCAAGGTCTCACCAAGGAAGAACTGGTGGTGGAATACCACCATATCATAGCGAGAAGGATACTCCTGCTTATAGGATGTGTCATCGGTATCCTCCTGTTCGTGGGTCTGATGTCGATCTCCAACTATCCCGACATGTCGATCCAGAA
>JAKSHW010000114.1 GCA_024399195.1 archaeon
AGGGCCATCCTTTCCAGGAAACGGCACATGCCGTACAGGTCGTGGAACTCCTTCCCGTACGACTCTATCACGATGCGCATGAGCTTGTCGAGGTTGGCCTTGTACCTCCTGACGTCGGCGAGGGCCATCAGTTCCACATCCTCCTTTCTGACACGGTATTTCGAGAACTCTTCCATGCGGACATGCATACGGTTGTCGATCACATGGGAACCCTCTATGAACTCGGTGAGGGCAGCTATCAGGGGTCTTTCGGAGAACACCTTGGAATGGAGCTTCCACGGGGTCCACTCCAGATAGTCCCTCAATACGGACAGCAACCTTCCACGGTCCGCATCGGCCTTCTCCAGCTCGGACACCCTAAGTTTTCCCGAATAGCCGGAATAGGGGCTCTCGAGGTAGTTCCACAGGGAGACCGGGTCATCCTTGTAGACGAACGATTCCACGGCCATGCGGAGGTCCGATACCGCCTGTGTACGGTAGAAACTGCCTCCCCTGTTGACGATGATGGGCACCCCGCGTGATTCCAGGAGATATGCGAGTTCGTCCAACTGGGAGTTGGTACGTACCAGCACGGCCACCCTGTCGGAGGATCCCCATGCCGTACCGGACCCCTCCTTCCTGCGCCGAAGGTCTTGCAGGCAGTACGAGACATGTTCCACGATCTGGTTCTCCGGTTCGTCCGTGTCCATCTCGATCTCCCTCACGAAACCGCTTTCGTTGTTGAACGCGACAGGTCTGGGGAATGGGTCGAGGAGTTCCTGCCTGTAACAGTTCCTGAAGACCGGCCACAATGCCTTCAGGACATATGGGGAGGACCTGTAGTTTATCACAAGTTCGAACTCCTTCGGTGCAGGGAGGCCCATGTTCGATATGCCGAAACGGAGATTGTCGAAGGCCTTGTCGGTGGCCCCTCTGAAACGGTAGATGCTCTGTTTGACATCGCCTACAGCGAATAGCCTGGAACCCCAGGAACGCAGCCTGCAGAGGATCCTTATCTGGCAGTCGTCGGTGTCCTGGAACTCGTCCACGAAGATGAACCTCTTTCCGGAACCCTTCTCGTCACCGGCGATGGCGTCCTCCACATCGCACTGCATGTCGGACAGGGACACGCAGTCCGAACGTCTCTTCTCGGCCTTGAGGTCCTCCGATATACCTGTTATGACGCTTCTGACCGCGTCCTGGAAACGACCGGCCTCCTTGTCCGCGTTTCCCCAGTCCATCTCCATGATCTGTTCACGGGTGTAACCTCCTCCCGACAGACGTCTCCAGAAGTCCACCGCCGTGTCCCTGACGTTGAAGAACGCGGAACCCAGCTGGTCGGACACCGAACCTCTGCCGCCTACCATACCGTCGAGGGAACGGTCCGCTATGTCCCTGCTCTCGGTGCGGAACGTCCTCACGGAGACGTCGGATGACAGGCCTATGCCTGCACCGTATCTACGTAGAAGGTCGAGCTCAAAGGAGTGTATCGTACCTATCTCCATGCAGGACTGCTCCTCGAGGAAACGGATGTACCTCCTGTCCCCTGTAAGACGGAAACGGTCCGCCAACGCCTTGCGTAGACGGGCGTCCATGTTGTCTGCCGCATCGTTCGTGAAGGTCACCATGCCGATGTCGGTGAGCCTCAGGCCCGGCACGGTGTGTATGAGGAAAAGCACCCTGTCGATCATCACCTTGGTCTTGCCGGTACCTGCGGAGGCGGTGACGATCATGTCGGTGCCGGGATCGGCATGCTCTATCAGATACTGTTCGGAATTGAAACGGGGGTTCGCCCTGCAAAGTGCGGAGAAGACCTCCTCCTTTCCCTTGATGTCCCCGTCCACCACACGTATCCTCGGAGGTTTCGCCATAGGATAATGCATATAGAGGCCTGCAGCGGCGTGTTCGGGACGGTCCCCGGTGGTCTCCGAGAACGAGATGACCTTGATACCGTCCCTGAGGAGACCTTCCACATCGTCCCCCTCGTCCTCGCCTATGAGCAACGAATAGAGGGGTCTGCGGTTCATGGGACGCCGTATTGCGGAGATGTTCAAAAACGATGCTGTGGTGCAGACGTGTCCCGGGGCCGTATACCTTCTGGAACGACGGGGCATGGTACGCTACCGCATACGGATACAGACGGGATGCATCCGACCGTGTATACATGTGTAAGTTACATCTGCAAGATTAATTAATCAACGTGCACATCGGGTGGCGATGTCCGCGTTCAAGATCCGCTTTTCCCAGAGAGGGGCAGAACCTGCAGTGGTAAGGACCCTCCTGATCCCTTCCGAATGCACTTTCCTCGACCTTCACCTCATCCTCCAAAGAACCTTAGGGTGGTCGGACGAGTTCGACCATACGTTCGATGTGGACGGGAAGACCATCGGCCCCAAGGCCGAGGGCGTGTTCGAGGAGGCAGACGAACACATGTCGATATACGAGGGGTCACGCACCGTGTACGTGTGCGGCGGTTGGACGTTCGATATCGTTTTCCAGAAAGGCAGCAAGGAGGACGTGGAGAAACCCTGCATCATCGCCTCCGAGGGCTACTTCCCTCCAAACGGGATCATGGACCAGGACGAATACATCGAGTTCCTCGACGGCATAGAGGCCCCCGAACGCATCGGCGACCTAGGATACCTGGAGAAGACCCGTGAGGTGCAGGAGGCGGAGAACGTCAACAAGGACCTCTCCGAGTGGGACTATATCGGACCCATCAACGGACGCATCCCCTTCGGGGCAGGTGCGGCGATAGCCGCATTGCTCATCAGCGGATGCGAAGGATACTACTACGACACCCTCGAGAGAAGGCTCACCGAGGAGACGGACGGGTCCGACAGGTACCTTCCGGTATCGTCCGAGGAAGGCCTCGTGGGAGAACTTGCGGCCATGTACCTGGAAAAGGAAGGTGTGTCCTCCGACGACCCCCTCGCGACCGTCCTAGGCGACGACATGCGCGAAGGGTGGGAGGAATACGCGGAGAACTTCCTCGACGAGATCACAGACGATTGGGCAGACAGATACGGATTCCTCATCAACAGACAGGAAGACTCCGACATCGACGAGATCATGCAGCTTTTCGGAAAAGAGGATGAGGGCCAATGACAGGATTCAAGATCAAGACCGAGCTTATGATCGGCGATGAGAAAGCGGTACGTACCATGGTCGTACCGACGGACATTACCCTCAAAGAACTGAATAATGCCCTGATCATCGTTTTCGATTGGGAGAACATACATGCCCACAGGTTCGAACTCCTCGAGAAGAAGAGGATCGAGCTCGACGAGGAAAACAGGCTTTCGGACTACCGGGGTAAGAAACTGGTCTACACCTACGACATCTTCAACAAGTGGGAACACCGCATATCGTTCCTCAAGGACGATGCGGAGTTCGAAGGGGACCATCCCGTCCTGCTCAAATGCGAGGGGGAACGTCCTTTGGAGAACATCGGAGGCCTGAAAGGACACCAGAGGGTGACGTACGTCCTGAACCACAGCGAACACCCCGACTACGAGTCCGTGAAGAAGATATACGATGCGGAGAAACCTCTGAACGACATCGTCAGGCTCAACCGCAGGCTCAAAGGCGATGACGAGGACGTGTACATCAGCGATGACAGCCTCGAGGCCGTCGCGGAATATTTCAGAAGCGAGGGGGAGACCGACATCTACTACGATCCCGCATCGGGGGAGGTTGTGGAGTCCGAGGACAACGAACCCTTGGAAGGATGCATACTGATCCTCAAAGGCGGAGAGACCGCCCTCTACAGCATCGCCAACGAGTTCATGGAGGACGAACCCAAGGTCGCACGCAAGTTCAAGGACAAGGAGGTGACCTCCCTCAACTACGATGAGTTCGAGAAATGCCTTACGTCTATGAAACTCATGGACAAATGGGATGCGTTCCTCACCGAAGGGACGTACATCAAGGCCCTGGAATGGGCCGGCAACAACAGCCTCAGGAACAGTCTCGGAGATATGATGGAGGAATATCTGAAAGATTTCGAGCTCACCGACGAGGATATCGAGAAGGAAAAGGACGCCGAGGTCCCCGAAGCCCCTATGTTGAAATGCAGATACTGCGGAAACGAGGAACAGGGGGTCGTGCGTATGGACCTTATGCCGGACAGGATCAAAGGAAAAGACGTACCTCCTGTGGAGATGGTCTGTGGAAAATGCCACCGGAGCACTATCACCCGGATGAAGAACGACGGATTCCTGATCGATGTCCATTGTTTCGATGAGGACCTCCCCTTCCATATGTACGAGCCCATCCATGAGTTCGAGAGACAGTTGGACAGTACCGATGACGAATTGGAGAAATTCGACATAAGGATCAGGATATTGGAACACCTGATGATGATGTGCAGCAACAGGAGGGACAACGTCGCATATATCCTCAGAGGATACACAGACGTATTGGACGAAGAACGTAAGATGAAGACGGACCTTGTCTATTTCTCCGTCTTCGAACCCACCCCCGAAGAAGTGGAGACCAAAAAGAGGGTCTTGGAGAGGTTCAAGGACTCCGAGGACGTGTTCGTAAGAACCCTCTACCTGATAGCCCGTCTCTTCGAGGACAAATCGGAAGAGACCATCGACCTGGTCGAGGAACATCTCGGGAACCTTGAACCTGTGATGAAAGGATACGTCCTGAAGGAAACGATCTGGGGAATGTCCCCGGACGATCCTTCATATGGAAGGGTCCTCGAAATGTCCAAAAAGACCTTGGACGAGCTCTACGGACTGTGCCTGTCCGAGAAGAGATGGAGCGCATACCCGAGGATGTTCGCAGACCTCCAGAACATTGTGGTGGACAGTCTGGTGAACGAAGGGAGGTTTGATGATGCCAGAACCTTCGTGAGCCCCTACGATAGGCTCAGCGATACGTCGTTCAACACCTGGTATCCCGCATTGGCGTTCATCATCATGTTGAAAAAGGCCGCCTTGGAACTTTCCGCAGGAAACAGGAAGGAAGGGGTGCACTTGCTCGAGGAACTGGACAGACTGTACGACGAGGGCATAGACTATGGGCCGTACTCCAACAGGGCATTGGCAGTGGGTAACGCGATACTCCTCAATTACAAGTCCATCAAATTGGACAAGATACTGTTTTCACTGGACCTGGTCATCGACATGGTCCAGGACAAACAGATAAAGATGAGCTGGTTGGAACAGTACGTCACCTTGCTCACACCTTCCCTCCTGAAACGTCTGGGGGAGAAGAAGACCCTCGAGATCCTGTCAGGGATCGGTCTCCAGATTACTGACAGAAGGGAACTGAAGAAGGTAAAGTACAATACAGATATCGTATGGATGTCCGACCTCATGAACGTGATGTGATACCTTTGAAGATCAATTATAAACCGACCCCCAGTAAACGCAACCCTCCCCGTCAGTGGGAGATCTGGCTTGCAGACACGCCCTTCGGACCTGAAAAGAAGAAAAGATGTACCGTACTCGTCAGAAAGAGGAACGGTATGGAGTTTGCAGTGCTCGAGGTCACATCGTCCACCGCAGGGCTCGGAACCCTCATCCCCATATCCGATTTCCTGAAGGCCGGTATGGACAGGCCCTGCTATGTCAGGACGTCCCCTTCCGCGAACCTGAAGGCCGAGGCGTTCGTCCAGAAAGTGGGCGAGCTCCGTGAAGAGGATATGAAGAAGATCATGTCCGCGACCAAGGTATGACCATGGCCAAAGACCGCCCTCTGAAAGGGACCAGGCTCAAAAAGGACTATCCCGAGGATTACGTCTGTATCGACCTGGAGACCACAGGCCTCAGACCGAGCAGCGATTGGACCATAGAGGTCGCCGCATACCGTGTAAGGGCCGGAAAGGTCACTGGAAAATACATCAGTTTCGTACGTCCCGGTGAGCTCTCGAAGGTTTCGGCCTTCATCACCAAGCTTACAGGCATCACCAAGGAAATGGTTGAGGACGCACCTCTTCCGGAACAGGTCTTCCCCGAACTGTTCGAGTTCGTCGGGAACGACGTCATCCTGGGACATAATGTATCCTTCGATGTCAACTTCATGTACGACGGAGCGGAAAGGGCAGGTCTTACCCCCATATCCAACGACTTCATGGACACACGTTGGATCTCGAAAGCCATGGTGCCTGAACTCCCGAACAACAAACTGGGGACCATCGCAGACCATTTCGACATAGAGGTCGTCACAGCCCACCGTGCAGCGGCTGATGTGGAGACCACGGTCAGATGTTTCGAAAAGATGGTCATGGGCCGTGACGCGATAATAGAATGATC
>JAKSHW010000115.1 GCA_024399195.1 archaeon
TCGGATCCGACTACTCCGTTGACGACGTCCTTTTCACCTATTCCAAAGCCTATGCCGTGGAAAGGGAGTCCGGAACGGTCGATTACAAAGTGCCTGCCAAACTGGAGAACCTGGATTCCGACCTGAAGTTACACATATTCCCTATTTTGAGAAGTTAAGGTTGAAACCTATGTCGTCCTCCACGAAGCTCTTCAGCGTGCGAATCCTCCCGATAATTGGAGGCTGTTCCTTCTGTTGTCCATAGATTGCTTATCCGGATCGCCGAAGCTCCTCGGAAGGAAATCCTCGATCCTGTCATTGGATGGACAACGCGACATCTCATCCTCCCACCTCATATTCGTATTACCCATTCAGTTTAATCTTGTTCTCCGCTCTCATCCTCTCGGTCATCCTCACCATCTCCCTGACCGATACCATTTCGGGATACCTGTTCGTGTTCCGGATGCGGGCGCAGATGTCGTTCCCCTTCGGATCCCATATCGACACCACCAGAGCGTATTCCACGTCCTCTTCCACCTCATCCCTGCTCTTGCATTCCAGTCTGATCTTCCAATCCTTATCCTTCATCTTCTTCATCTTGAAGACCCTCTTATGGATCGGCGACCATACATTGTTATTCGCCGGACTCGCGCCCTCCGCATTCTTGCAATACGGTACGACATTCGTCCTCACGCTATCTTCTCCGTACCTGTGTTCGACCCTGCTCATGGTCACGCATGTCACCGTTACGACCAGTCTGTTCACCTTCTTATTCGGCATTTCGATCTCCGGGACCTCTACAGTTATGATCTTCTCCGTCCCCGTCTTGATCGAGTCCAGACGCATCAGTGTGACCCTGCTGCCGTCCTCCGCTATGTCCGATTCCTCCGCCAACCCGTATCCCAACAGATCCTCCCTGCGGACATAATCGCTCTCCGGGACCCACTCGATTGGTTTCAGGGAATCGTACAATACCGCCTTGCTGGTGAGTATCCCGTCGTCCCCTATCCTGGTGCGTATCATCTCCAGAAGCCCAGCGACATAGGGTGCGGCGAAGCTCGTGCCGGCGTTGTATGCAAAACCCCTGCGGGTCACCAGTCTAGAGTATGGATCCATTTTGATCCTGAGGTCCTGGCCCACGTTACCCGAACGTGCGACCATGTCGGGTTTCTGTATCCCATTAACCAGCATGCCCTTGCGCGTGTAGGGCGAGGGCTCGTTCCTCTTGGACAGCAGGCCCGGGTATGTCTCCCCGCTCACCGATCCGACGGATATACCAAGGATGGAGTCCGCTGGAGCGGTCATACGGGTATCGTCATCCTCGAAGACGAAGCTCAGGGAGTCGGAGCTCTTCCATACCCCGTGGTTTCCCATAGAGATAATGATCTGAACCCCGTGCTCGTATTGCAGCTCATCCGCCTTCTTGGTAAGGGGGTCGTCCCTATCCAACGGCACGTCGCAGTTGATGCTGAGGTTGAACACCTTAATCCTGTCCTTGAGAAGTTTCACAGCCTCCTCCAGACGGGGTATCAGATGGGCGGTGGTGCATCCTTCGTTGTATACGGCACAACCGAACACCCTGTTCCTAGGCCTGAGTATAACCGACCCATCCATGTTCCCAAACGCGGCCTTGGAAGCCACCCACGACCCGTGGGGATTGGGAGCGGTATCCGCCCCGTCACATACATAGCTGCCGTCGATCAGTGAACCGAAGGATTCCGGGAAGTCTATGCGGGTATCCAGGATGGCGACGGCCCCCAGACATTTCGGGTCCACAGACGGGTCAAGTCTAAGATCCGCATCCTCCTCGACGATGTGTATGTCGTCCTCCATCGTGACTATGCACGCCGATGTTGCGGAAAGGACCACGGGATTGCTGCAGATCTCCGTCAGCAGGGCCGGATATGATTCTATCTCCAGCAATACAGTTCCGTCTTTCATGGGTATCCGTTCGGTGACACGGGCCTCGTCCAAAACGGAGTCGATCCTATCCAGATAGGGGTCCAGCCTGTACTTCGAATGGCGGTCGAGCATCGTGACGTAGCTTCTGATGATCCCCCTATTCTCATCGCAACTCTCCCTGAGCCTCCTGCTCATCTTCCTCTTCGCATCGGTGTTCGGACTCAGATCCACCACATGATTGAATTTGGATACGTATCTCCTCTTGGGTTCATCGAAGGATGAATCGTACCTTCTGGCCTTATCGGCCATCTTATGGAACGAATCCATCGACATCGAGGCCAGACATTCGGTGTCCGAGAAACGGTACTGCTGATCCATACCGTTCTCCATCAGAGGTTCGCGGATATCCCCGTGCTTACGGGTCTCGATGACCATGAGGACGTCGATGTTGTCGTTATCAGTTGCGTAACATTCCAGACTGTGCTCTATCCCCTCAATGGATCTTACTATCTTTCCTGAATGCTCGCGGGTCTCCTCGTATTCCTTTCCCCTAGATGTCGGAGAAGCTTTCTTCTCGTGGACCTCGCTGTCGGGTATCCAGAATTCATTCCTTGCTGTCATAGTATCTCCTGAGTCTGTAGCTGATCGTGGAGCGAGGGATGCCGGTAAGTTCCTCCATCCTGCGAAGAGGAATGCCCGATTCATGCATCCTGACGAGCTCTTTCATTGGTTCTTCGTCACCCTTTCCCAGCAGGAAGCTGCGATCGATGGGCCCTTCATATCCAGACAGGATTGCCTCCCGTATCGCCGATTCCATGAATGTCTCCAGATGCGCATAACTGGTCCTCCCGGATATGTCGATGATGTCTCTGATGTTGTAACCCCTTCCGGGCAGGTATCTGGACATCATCCTGTCTATCAGTATCTTCATCCCCTCCTCTGAGGGGGGCGGGAATTCCAGATGCAGATCGAATCTCCTCACCACGGCCGGGTCTATAGCCTCCGGCATGTTCGTGGCAGCGATCACCACTGTATCTCTATCCAAATTGTCCATGCACTGAAGGATAGTAGATAGGATGCGTTTGGCTTCGCCGTTATCATCGAGATGCCTGTCCCTGGCGATCGCATCGAACTCATCCAGGAACAGGACGCATCCCATCCTGTAGGCATAATCGAACACGGAACCGATGTTGCTGCCTGTCTTCCCCATGTACATCGATATGACTGTGTCCAGCCTGACGTAGGCGAGTCTTAGCCCAAGGCTCCTCGCGACGGCCTTGGCAGTCATGGTCTTGCCGCATCCAGGGGGGCCGGACATCAGGGCACGGCTCGCAGGACGGATCCCATCCGGCAATCTATAGGACTGCCGATGACCTTCGACCAGACTGTTCAGGGCCCTCTTGAGGTCCGAGGAGAGTATGACGTCATCCAGTTCAATCTCGGGCGTGATAATCTCCACGTACTCGTTCTTCGTCGAACCGATGTCCCCGATATGCTGGAACGACATTCTCTGCTGATCGGTCTCCTCCCTGTAGATCGGCATATTGCGGTAAGCCTTCCGTATATCGGAAGCAAGGACACTGTTGCCTTTCTTGTCCTCATCCGCCGCTATGGCCTCCACTATGGTTGAAAACTCGTCCTCCGAACCGGCTGCATGGGCGCGTATGAGATCGACTACCATTGAGGATTTCATGGGACACTAACTGGACATTGTGTCCAATATATTTATTTTATGACGTTCATTAGTTGGACAATATTTGGACAATATTTGGACGTGACATCTAATGTATTAATGTCTGGTTTACACAGGAATCGCCCCCTCGTCGACGTCATCCTACCCTTGCAATGCATTGGCTACCTCCCGCGGCGCGTATATATCTATCTTAGCAACCCGAGTATAAAGGAAAAACGGAAGATCGTTTCCTATCCCCCGTCTCGGTTGCGATGTCATGGACAAAACGAATTCGAATGATCTGTACGATTACAAAGGTATGTTCAGAATCATTTCCGGAACAGGGACCCTACAGCACCTACGAGATCGGAAGCCTCATCAATCTTGCTGCATAGAACCAACAGTCCGATGGAAACGATTGCGGCAGCTCCGATCAAGGGTGCTGCAGCGGTGACAGAAGAAATGACCGGAACACAAGCATCGGCGACATACTCGACAACGGATTTGATCCCATAACCGGCAAACAAGATTGCCGAACAATGGTTCCGAGATCGTTCTCCCACATATAATCAGAGAATGCGGTGTTTCTGAGAGTTTATACGTATCTTTTGGACCGTCTGGCGGTTAGAATAGTTGGAATAGTTAACTAAACCAAAAATCCAAAACACCCACAAAAATGAGGCAGTCTACCGTGCGGGTTCCTTCAGACCCGCTATCTGTACTTTTTTGAATTTCAACTGTCTCTAAGTCTACTTCAACTCAACATGAAATACCGCTGTTTCCTGTGTAGACTCAGTGTTACGACGAACCGCCGCAACATGTCTGATCTGTTCTAAGCCCCCATCGCAAAATAATCGTTACGGGCAACCCGACCTGGAGTCCACAGAAACGATGTGGACCTTATTCCTACCCCCGCCTGCATACAAGAAAGGGATCCCTTACGCATCAAGGGTTAGGTTTAGGAGGTCTGTGATTTTCTCATTACCCGTCCTGGTTTGAAGTTTGACTGAAATCCCAGTTAAACTTATTTCTGAATTGAAGTTTGACTGAAATTTCCGCTAAACTTATATCCTATCCCCCCGATGGTCAGGTAATGACGGAAGTGAACAGGACATCGTATCTCAAAAGACTCGTGTCGGGAAAGGACCGTACCGACACAGTAAAGATCATAACCGGGATGAGACGCAGCGGAAAGACCGTCCTCATGAAACAGTTCATGTCACTTCTGAAGGAACAGGGCATACCTGAAGAACAGATGGTCTACCTGAACTTCGAATCCAGAACCCTGGCACACATAACAGATTATCTCGGGATATTGGATGAGATCGACAGACACAACCACGGCGGACGCCTATACATCTTCATGGACGAGGTGCAGAACGTCCCCTCCTGGGAACGTGCTGTAAACTCCCTGCAAGTGGATTACGATGCCGATATCTACATCACCGGATCCAATGCATACCTCCTATCCAGCGAACTATCCACGCTTATATCGGGCAGATACATGGAACTGTGCATACTTCCCCTGTCGTTCGCTGAATTCCTCGAACTCCATCCAGGAGATAAAGAAGAGAGATTCCAGCAGTATATCCGCAGCGGTTCCCTCCCCGTAATAGATCCCGACGCCGACGAACAGTTCGAACAGGATCACCTAACCGGACTGTTCAACACAATTCTTATGAAGGATGTTCTGGGAAACTGCAGGGGCGGGGACTCCTCGACTTTAATGGACATCTCCAGATTCCTGTTCTCCAATATCGGCAACATCACCAGTGCAAACAACATCGCATCCACGATAAAGAAGGACAAAGACAAGGTGAGAAGCTATCTCGGTGCACTGCAAAAGGCATTCCTGGTATACAAGGCAGAACGTTACGACATCAGGGGAAGAAAACCCCTCGACACCTTGGAAAAATACTATGTTGCCGATACAGGGATGAGGAACGCCGTTCTCGGAATCTCATCAAGGGAGGATATCAGTAGGCAGATAGAGAACATCGTCTTCCTGGAACTCCGCAGGAGAGGGTACGATGTAGCCGTAGGTAAATATGGTGACCTTGAGGTGGATTTCACCGCCAGAAAAGGGAAGAACACCGAGTACTACCAAGTGACCCTTTCGATGCTGTCAGAAGACACATACAGAAGGGAGATTACTCCGCTGGGCCTTGTGCGGGACAATCATATCAAAACCGTCCTATCGATGGATAGGTTCATCACGGACCTTCCAGACGGCATACGCCATCTGAACCTGATCGAATGGTTGCTCGGAGATACTTCCTGAACCTGGATGGACCGGACATCAGTTGCCAAACGACCGTTTCTACATTTGAGCGGTCATGTCTAATAACAAATTAGGGTAACCCCTCCTTCTTATTGATAATGACATAATATCCCTGCTATCCGATATATTCATACTAATATTGAATATAAAATAGATTCATCACAAAAACGTAAAACAAAACGGTCCTAGTGCAATTCGTGTGGATTGAACCATGCACGTCGCATCGCCGTGCGTGT
>JAKSHW010000116.1 GCA_024399195.1 archaeon
TCCTCGTCCGTCTCCCACCACATGTTCTGCAGATACGGGTACCTTCCGAGCATGACCGTATCGAAGACCGTGAGGCCGAAGGACGCGGTCATTTCGGCGGGTACGTTCGACACGAGCTTAGCGATCTCGCCGGGGGTCTTGTCCAGAACGGACGTTCCGTCGATGAGGATGTCCCCTCCTGTGGCCTGGTGCATCCTGTTGATGCATCTCATGGTCGTGGTCTTTCCGCATCCGTTGGGTCCGATGAAACCCACGAGCTTTCCCGGAGGAAGGCTGAACGAGATGCCTTTTACGGCCTGGTAGCCGTTGTCATACGTTTTTTCCAGATTCTTGATCTCCAATAACGGAACATCATCCATTGTAAATCTTCCCCCTTTTGAACAGAAGGTATGCGAAAACGGGCACACCGATAAGGGTGGTTATGGCACCGACCGGGAGTTCTTCTCCGGGAAGCACCATTCTTGAAAGTATATCCGCGGCGACCATAAGGGCCGCTCCGAACGCCATCGATGCAGGCATTACAAGTCTGTGGTCTCCACCGAACAGCATCCTGCACAGGTGGGGTATGACGAGTCCTACGAACCCGATGATACCCACGAAGGCCACACAGACCGAGGTGAGGACGGATGCCAGGATCAGCATGTATACACTGAACCTGTGGGCGTCCAGACCCATCTGTCTCGCCTGGTCTTCTCCCAACAGCATCAGATTGAGCTCCTTGGCCCATTTCATCGAAAGGACACAGAGGATCACCGATACGATGATCACAGGGATGGCCTTTTCGAACGTCACGGAGGCGAAGGATCCGAAAAGCCACAGGAGGGCGTTGTTCAGTTCGTTGCCTGCGAAGACTATCATCACGGTCTGTATGGCGGAGAACGCGAGACCGACCACCACTCCTGCAAGCACATAGGAGTTCGTAGTGCCCCCGGCCCTTTCCGCGACCAGGGTGGTGATACCGAACGCGATGAGACCTCCGATCATGGCGGTGATCGCGGTAAGGTATACGGAGTGGGGCGACAACAGGCCGAACAGGGTGAAATCGAACGCTATCACAGAGATGGCTGCTGTTCCTGCACCTGCGGACACACCCATGATGTAAGGGTCGACGAGGGGGTTCCTGATGACCGCCTGGTATATGCTTCCCGCAATGGCGAGACCCATTCCCACGGCGATGCCGGCGATGGTCCTGGGAAGCCTGTCGTGGTAGATCGTGAACTCGTTCGGTCCCAGGTTCTGTCCACCGGAGGCTATCGCGTTGAACAGTGCACTGACGGCCTCTATCGGGTTCAGGACCTTCGTCGGTCCCAGACACAGCGATGCAAGTACCATGACCACTATGATCACGGTGCCCCACAGGGCGAGGAACCTCGAACGGTGTCTTCTGATCTGTACGTGGGTGGTACCGTCTCCGTCGATGAACCTGCGGAGCTTGGAACGTACGTTGTCGAAATTCATTCTCTCACCTCACATGTCATAGCTCTTTCCCCTCCTGATAAGCAGGTACGCGAACACAGGTACACCTATGCAGGTGGTTATGGCACCGACCGGGAGCTCGTATCCGGTGAGCAGTACCCTTGACAACAGGTCGGCGAGGATCATCAGGAACCCACCGAACGCCATGGAGGCGGGGAGGATGAGCCTGTGGTCTCCACCGAGGATCAGTCTGCAGAGGTGCGGGATGACGAGTCCCACGAATCCGATCACACCGCAGAACGCCACACAGAACGCGGTCATGACGGACACCAGGATGAGCATGTACCTGTCGAACTTCGCTGCATCGAGACCCATCTGTTTCGCCTGGTCCTCGCCTAGGAGCACCAGGTTGAGTTCCTTTGCCCAGATGATCGGTGCCATGGAAAGGGCCAGGACGGGTATCAGGACGATCCATACCTTCTGCCAGGTTATGGACGTGAAAGAACCGTATAGCCACGAGAGGGACGATGCGACGTCCTTTCCCGCATGGATCATCAGCAGGGACTGCATCGCGGAGAACACGAGTCCGATGACGATACCTGCAAGGACGTAGTTGGTGGACTTTCCACCGGTCTTCACGGCCATGAGCATGGTGAGTCCGAAAGCCAGGAGTCCTCCGATGATGGCCGCCAATGCGGTGAGGTAGGGGTCATGGGAATCCATCAGTCCGAAGAACGTGAAGTCGTAGGATATGACCGCTACCGCGAGGGTTCCTGCTCCCGAGGACACTCCCATGATGTAAGGTTCGACCAGGGGGTTCTTGATGACAGCCTGGTAGACGCAACCTGCGACCGACAGTCCGATACCGACGGCGAGGGCGGCGACGGTTCTGGGCAGACGTGCATTGTAGATCAGCATCTCCTCGTATGTGAGATGGCGACCGCCTTTCTGGATGGACGAGAACGTGGCGGAAAGGGCGTCGGGGATGCTCAGGGTGGTCTCCGAACCCACGCACAGTGACAGGATCGCCACCATAATGGTGATCAGGATACCGACGAGCATCACAAGCCACAGCCTGTGCCTGCTGCGTCTGCTGTGGGTGTAGTTCTCACCGTAGAGGAAGGTGTAGAACGAATCCTTGAGGTGCTCGAAGGGTTTTTCCCATTTCATACCGAAACGGAGGATGCACCAGAGGGCCGCAAGGATGACGACTATGGCCGCTACGGCCATCAGGATGGTCATCCACAGGGGGGTGTCCTCGTCATAGGACGGCGGTACATAGGGGTCGAACGCACCGGAGAAGCAGTACACTCCCGCGTCGTTACCGCAGATGATGTATCCGTCGACGACGGTCACGGGGGCCATACAGTACTGTCTCACAGGGGTGGGGACTGTTCCGACGGTGGTCCCGTCCACATCGATCTGGTACAACGTGTTCTTCGCATACGAGGAGACGAACAGGTATTTTCCGTTCACAAGGGTGGCGGTGGCGTGGCTCGGATCGAGGGTGATGATGTCGTTGATGACGGTGACCTTTCCGTTAACGTCCAATGTACATGTTCCGATCCCGGCGTTGATGTAGACCCCGTCGAAGGAGGCCGCTTTGGTGAGGTAGGTGGAGACGGTACCGAGGGTCTCGGTGTCTTTCCTGATCTCTTTCAGGGTGTTTCCGTTCAACTGGTATACCGCGAACCCGTAGGTCTTGGCGCTCATTCCGCGTCCGTCGTTGAAGGTCACGAAGATGTACGTGTTTCCTTTGGATTCGACGAAGGTGGGTACGTTCACACATCCGGATATCTTGGATGCGTACTCGGTCTGGAACACGGTCTCGGTGACCACGGGGGAACCTGTCACCTTATCGAGTATGTACATTACACCGTCGTACATTCCGACAGCGACGTAGTCGCCATGGACGGTGGGTGCGGAGAAGTAGGTGTTTCCGTTGGTCTGGTAGGACCATACGAGCCTGAGGTCGGTGTCGAAGCAGTAGACCATTCCATTGCTGTCCTTGGTGAATATGCATCCGGAATCGAACACGAGGGAGGTGGGTCCGGATCCCCATGCACTGCCGAGGATGTCCTCCTTGGTGACGGAGGGGATGGCTTTCTCGCTTCCCCAAGGCTCTCCGTCGAACGTGGTGACGTTGCAGTAATCGTCCCCGGGACCTTCGGCCCAAGGGAAACGGTAGATCTGACCGTTGGAGGACTGCACGTAGATGCTGTCGCCTGCTATGAGCCCGGTGGAGGTCTCGTTGTTGGTGTGTGAAGTGTATTTGAACGTCCAATCGACGTCTCCCGTCTTCACGTCGTAGCTTACGACCGATACGAAGCCTTTGTCGATGTATCCGTATTTCACGAATGCATGCCCCTGGGCGTAGAGTACAGATGAGTAAACTCCGGTCTGGGCGGGGGAGTAGTCCCATTCCACTTTCGACTGACCGGTACCGAGCTCCGCATCGGTTACAGCGGAGTTCTCGGCATCCTTCTCCACCATGGTCCATGAGGAACGGTATTCGGGGGTCTCCACGGGAACGAGCCCTTCGGGATAGTAGGCGATCGCAAGCTTTGTACCGTTTGTATATGCGGAACCGTTGTCCACGGTGTTCCATGAACTTCCGTCCCAGGAGAAGATCCTCCAGGACGATGTGACGGTGATCCCGGTGGTACCGCTGACGGACATGGAACCGCCGTTGTCGGACGAACCGACCGTGGCCGTGCCTTTTCCGTCTATATTGATATTCTATACATCCCCGAAGACGGTATGTCCCGATGCTTCCAAGGTCTTGCGTACGGTTTCGTAGACCGTGTCTCCCGCAACGGTGACGTACCACGAGGTGGAACCGTTGCCGTTGTCGAGAAGGAGGTCCCCTTCACCTGAGTCGGCATCCGATATGGGGGTGATGAACATACATCCGATAAGCAGGATGACCACAGGTATCGCGAATCTGTTCGTCATGTTCAATCACCGAACCCCAGGTCTTTGGTTATGGTCAGATACGACAGGTAATCGTTACCGATGAACTTGGGTACGGGTTTCCCATCGTCGAACGAATCGGGGCAGAGGATCTTGGCGACGATCTCCGAGAACTGTGCGAAACGGGGACCGGAACGTTCCGACATCTCGCCCATGTTCTCACAGAGGAGGTAGATCTGTCCGTTCCTGTACGCGGTGGTGCTCTTCCAGTTGGCGGGGAGGTTCTTCATCATCTCGTCGTATTCGGACTGGGTCGCACCGTAGTTACCATAATCGAGGACGAGGATCACCTCGGGGTCCCATCTCTCTCCCGAGGAGGGTCCGATGTATTCCGAATTGATGTGGGTCCATCCGATCATGTCGCTGTAGATGTTCTTTCCACCCATGGATTCGATGATATCCGACGCATAGGTGTTGCTTCCCGCTATGTAGGGGGAGGTATCGGTGGAAAGGGCCATCATAGTCTTGGAAAGGGAATGTCCTTTCACGGTTTCCAGAAGTTTCCCCATGGCGGTGAGGAGGTCGAAGATGGTGGTGTCGGCGGCGATGGTGTATCCCATTGCGGTACCGACCACGAATATATTGTCGATGATGGTCTTGATGTCCACTCCGTCGTAGATGAGGACAGCGTTCACATCGGATCCGCGGAGGGTCTGTGCCATCTGTATATGTTTGTACTGCGAACCGTCGCAGATGACCATGTCGGGCGAGGTGTGCATGATGGATTCATAGCTGGGATCGGTGAACGTTCCCACGATGGCTATGTCCTTGATCTCATGGCCTTTGACTATGGCCGAGGGGTAGTTGCTGTAGGCATCGGTGCCGACGATGGTGTTGATACCGTTGACTGAACATACGGTCTCGGTAGATACGGGGGACAGGGTGACCACTCTGTCCGCCTGGTGGTATCCGTATATGCTGACTCCGGAGGCGTCCACGGCGACGGTGGGTTTCGCGTCCTTGTCGCAGTAGGCCCATATGGTGACGGCGTACTTCGACGGATCGATGGAATAAGTACCGGAGACTTCGGGTACGGTCTTGCCTTTCTCGACGTACCACAGGTTCCATTCGCTTACCTCTTTGTCGGACACCCCGTCCACGGATACGAGTTTCCCGTTTCCGTCGAAGGCGTATTCATAGTTGTTCTTTTCACATGCTTTTTTTAAAAGTTCCACAGGGTCCGAAACGGTCTTGAAGTCCGCTTCGTACCATGTCGTCCTGTATTCCCCGAAGTCTATCACGATACCTTCGGACTGGAATACAGTCGCATTGGAGCCCACTCCGCTCATGAAGACCGTCAGCACTCCGCCGAAAAGGATGATGGCGGCTGTGGCGATGACCTTGGTCTTCAGTACTTTGGAGGTAGGTCCGTTGCGGTCGTTGTGTATCCAGGAGTTATCGGTCGTTCAGTAACCTCCGCTGTAGAGAAAAAAATAAGGAAGTAAGGGCCGAAGCCCTTGTTTTGTTTCAGGAACCGAAGGGTCCACCTTTGATGGTGTTCTTGTCGGGGACGATATCGTAGGTGATCACGCCGGTCTCTGTGTTATACTCGTACTGGGTGTACGCGATGTAGGCGATGGTCCCTATGCTGTCGGCGATTCCGCTTCCGAGGAGGAAGAACCCTGCATCGGGGGA
>JAKSHW010000117.1 GCA_024399195.1 archaeon
GCGGAGTCGGATGCGTCGAGGCACCCCGTGGAACCCTTACCCACGACTACACCTGCGACGAGAACGGAATCGTCACCGCATGCAACCTTGTTGTCGGAACCACCAACAACAACGGACCCATCTGCATGGATGTCGCCAAGGTCGCCAAAGCTCTCATCAAGAACTACGACGTCTCTCCCGGTCTCCTCAACATGGTCGAGATGGCATTCAGGGCATACGACCCCTGCAACTCCTGCGCTACCCACAGCCTCCCCGGTCAGATGCCTCTGACCGCTGAGATCAGGAACGCAGACGGTACCATCTACGACACCATCACCAGGAACTGAAACCCTACGAGGGCTTAGGCCCTCAAACTCCCTCCCGGCCTCATACTCGAGGGAGTTACCTTTCCGGCCGACATGGCCTCATACGTGTCGGTCGGGATCATTTTTGCATGGTCATGTTTTCATCATCAACGTGTATGGTGATGTTTATCCCGGGCGATTCAAGGTTGTCTTGAATCGTTCATCGTCAGAACTAAATCCCTACTGTCCTATTACACTCGATGACATATCTCGATGGTCTCAATGCAGAGCAGGAACGGGCTGTAATGGCCACCGAAGGGCACGTAAGGGTCATTGCAGGTGCCGGTTCAGGTAAGACCAAAGCATTGACCTCTAGGTATTGTTTTCTTATTTCCGAGCTAGGCATCTCTCCGGGAAGTATCCTCTGTGCCACCTTCACGAACCGTGCGGCTGATGAGATGCACGTGCGTATCCGTAGGGAACTCGGTGATATGGATATGGGGTTCATATGCACCTTCCATGGGTTCTGTGTACAGTTCCTGAAGGAAGAGATCAATGCGTTGAATTACCCCAAAGAGTTCATCATGTGGGATGTAGATGATGTAAAATCAATTTTGACCAACATAATAGATGCAATGGGGCTCAATTCAAAGGATATTACCGTCAAAAAAGCTTATCATGAAATAATAGAACGTAGAAAATTGAAGACTGCCAATTATATCGACGATATCTATCTTTTGAACAATGAAGAGCTAAGATCAAAATTCCTTCTTTGTAATGATATCCGTGACGGAATCTTCCTTCGTTATCTGTATGAACAGAAGAAGGCGTACAGTTGCGATTTCAATGACCTAATTAATTTTACATCATACATCCTTGAGAATTTCCCAGATGTCCGTAAGAAATGGCAGGAACGTATACAGTATGTCATGGTCGATGAGTTCCAAGATGTAAGCCCTCGGCAGTACGAGATCGCCCTTCATCTGTCCGGGCTCCATAACAACCTGTTCATAGTAGGCGACCCCGATCAGAACATCTACAGTTGGAGAGGTTCCGATGTGAACATGATGTTGGACTTCGATAAGAGGTTCCCCGATGCGAATACGATCGTCCTGGACACCAATTACCGTTCTACTCCCGAGATACTCCGTGCTTCCGATGCCCTCATCTCGAAGAACGGTAACCGTTATCCGAAAACCCTCAGGTCAGTGAAGGGGGATGGTGTAAAACCTCTGTTTTTCCATGGAAAAGACGAGGATGAAGAAGCGGAATGGGTAGGTTCCCGTATTATCGAACAGATGGAGGACGGTGCAAGTCTGAACGATTTTGCCGTGTTGTTCAGGGCACATTTCCTTTCACGTACGTTGGAAGAGAAATTCATCGACAAGGAGATACCTTACGCCATCTACAGCGGTACCGAGTTCTACAGCCGTGCGGAGATCAAGGACCTGATATGTTATCTCCGCATGCTTGTGTTCGCCGACGATCTATCATTAAGAAGGACAGTGTCGGTCCCTCCAAGACGTATCGGAAAGAAAAGGTTGGAGTTCTTGGACAAGTATTCCGAGGCCAACGATATAAGTCTTTACGAAGCATTGAAACATAATATGTCCAACGACATGTTCCGCAATACCGGTGCGGCCGAATATGTCCAATGCATCGAACACGCACGTTCGGTACGTAAGGACCGTTCTTTGCCCGATCTTCTTCAGATGATCATGGACACTACGGGTTACGAGAAGTATATGAGACTTCAAGGAGACCAGGAACGTCTTGACAATATGAGCGAACTGAAGCGTTCGATCCTCACATACAGCGAAGACCCGGATGCGACATTGGAGGATTTCCTTGCGAGGGTTGCCCTTTTCACCAATGCCGACAAGAAGAACGTTAAGGACAAGGTCAGGATGATGACAATCCATGCCGCAAAAGGTATGGAGTTCAGACAGGTGTTCATCATAGGCCTTGACGAGGATCTGTTCCCCAGTTCCAAAGTCGATACATTGGAAGGTCTGGAGGAGGAACGCAGGTTGATGTACGTGGCGATGACCCGTGCGAAGGAACGTCTGTACCTTACGGATTCCGAAGGGGTCGCCAACGGGAATTACAAATGGCCCTCCAGATTCATATTCGATATCGGAAGAGAGAACCTCGATTATGTCGTGGAGTTGAACGATGAGTTCGTGAAGGATGCTTTGGACCGTATGAGGGTGTTCGAACCGTTACAGATACGCAGATCTGACAGATTCCAGGTCGGTGACAGGGTGAAATCCAAGGTTTTGGGTGAAGGAACCGTCCTTGAGGTAGATGAGAAGAAACGGTTCTACAGGATAAGGTTCGATGCTTTGGACACGGATCGGAGCATCATGTTCTCTGCCAAGATAGAAAAAGTGTGATTCAGACGGTACGTGGCGAGTTCTCGTCGTCGTTCCATCTTCTGAATTTACGGTCCTTGACCATGAGGTCCTTCCTTATTCCCAGATCAAGACCGTCCAAAAGATAGATGTGTGCGTTGTCGAGATCGACCATGTCCGAGTTCAGGATAGGGCTTAGAAGGGACGAACCTATCGTGTTTATCGGTGAACCTCCCAAAATGCGGTTGAACGCGGGGACGACTATGAACGTCTCAGGTATCTTCTCGAACCTCTTCTCTTCAGGTTCCTTGAATTTTCCCCTTAACCAACAGGGTTCCGACATATGGGCGCCCACACCGTCTTTGAAAAGTACCGTGGGATGTTCGTGACCCATTACCAGTATCCTGCTAGCCATCACTTCGGGTGAAGGCCACGTATGTCCGTGTACCAGGCCGACATCACCGAGTTTCATTCCGCTTGCAGGGTATACGTTGACCTGCGGAGGTACGAAATCCTCGATGTTGGTGTCATGGTTCCCCCTTACGATATCGACCTCGGAGAACCTGTCGAGAAGTCTGTCACAGAACGTCGGTATCTCGCGGTATTCCTGTTTGCTTGAACCAGGTACCGAGTCTTTGATGTCGCCGATCATGACGATCCTTTCTACATCGTCACCTGCAGCCTCGACGACAGCTTCGAACATGAGGTCCGTACGGGAGGTTATGTGGACCCCTTTCCTTCCCATGTGGGATTCCACCCCGATGTGGAGGTCGCCGATGACCAATGCATCGTCCACCTTCAAGGCAGGAATATCCGGTATCGGCTGTACCACCATGGGATCACCTTAGGTGTTTTTTCAGGATTTTCGGTATATTATCGATGATGTCCGTGGCGATCATGCCGTATGAACGTTCTTCGAATGCGGACTCGCCTGCAAGTCCCGAGATATATGCACCCAGGCAGGCCGCATCGAAGGCCGACATGCCTTTGGAAAGAAGACCTCCGACTATACCTGCAAGTACGTCTCCGGTCCCGGCCGAGGTCATTCCGACACATCCTGAACGGTTGGTGCGTGTATGTATCCCGTCTGAAACGATGTCTTCTCTGCCTTTTTTCAGAATAGTGCACCCCATGCGGTCGGCCTTTTCGGAAACCACTGTTTCTTCTCCCAAGGACATGAACTCCCTGGCATGGGGAGTAAGGACGGTTTCTCTGCAGGTGGATGTGAAATCGGCCCCGAGTGCGGTTATGGCATCCGCATCGATGACCAACGGGCCGTTGTATTTTTTGATGAATTCCTTTACCGCTTCGACGGTTTCGGGATGTCTTCCCAATCCGGGTCCGATCAGGACGGCATCGTTGCGTCCGGACATCTCCAGAAGTTCGGGAATGTGTTCCTTGGAAAGTCTCTCGCCTGAAAGTCTGTGCATGACCAATACGGGCGACTGCATCGATACCTGTAGGAAACTGCTTTCGGGAGTCGCTACTGTGACAAGGTCGACCCCGGTCCTCATGGCCGCGATGCCTGCCATGGCAGGTGCACCGCAGTAAGGTCCTCCTCCGATGACCAACAGTCTTCCGTTCGAACCTTTATGGCTGTCTTTGGATGGTATCGGATATCTGAGGAAATCCCCCGGTCCGATGAATGAGTATGCTTCCGAAGGCATTCCGATGTCTGCTATGATGATCTCCCCGCAGTTTTCGACGTTCATCCCTTCCTTGGCCTCATGCATCGTAAGGGTCATGTCAGGTACGACCGCCCCTTCCAGTCCGATACCTGTAGGCACGTCCACAGACACGATCGTTTTTCCCGAATTGTTGACATGGTCGGTATATCTGCGGTGAAGCGGCCTGAGCTCGCCGGTTATACCCGTTCCCAGAACGGAATCCACGATGACCTCGTGGTCCGAAGGTTCTTGACCGAACGTATATACGGGGCACTCGAGGGATTCGTAATATCTTCTTACAATAGGTGAACGGATCTTTTCGGGGGATTCGAGAATGCATACTGAAACAAGGTCTTTCGGGAGATAGCATGCCGCAGCGAATCCGTCCCCGCCGTTATTGCCGTGGCCGCAGTATATCATCAGGTGTTTTCCAGGGAACCTTTCCGAAAGAAAACCGGCCAACGCCTTCCCTGCATTGTCCATAAGGACATCGACACCGATCCCCAGGGCCTCGGAGTTGGCATCCATGACCCTGGAGTCAAGAGCTGTTATCATTTGGCGCCCTGGTTATCTTTGAGGGTGGCACCGATCCTGGGGAGGATCTCGGATTTTTTCATCTTACCTTTTTCGACACGGACACATCCGCGTTTTGCGATCCAATCCGAAGGGTAGCATTTGTCTTCATAGACCTCGTAGTCGAGATCGAGGACGATGGCTCCTTTTGCGATCATGTCCAAGGAGGGTTTTTCGACGCAGAGCTCTTTGGGGACCCTTCTGCCTTCGGCACGGGTGCGGTTTATATCGAAGTACTCGGGCCAGAGCACGATCGCGGTGTCTTCATCGTATGCCATAATATCTGATGGTGATAGATGGGACAGTATAAAAGGTTCGATAGGGGTGCCGTTATGGGGCCGGCCGAAAAATAAAGGCCATCTACTGGGTAAACGAGTAGAAAAGTGGCCCCGGGGGCAGGCCCCGGGAAGTGATTTGTATTTACTCTACGAGAACAGCGTTAACGGCGCCGTCCTGTCCGGGCCTGGAGGTGATGACTGCCTCTCCGAGCTCGGTCTTGATCTTTGCGCCCTTGTTCATGATGTTACGCTGGACGAAGTTGGGGTCAGCGGGGTTTGCAACTACGTTCTGAATCTTAACTTTCTTCACAACGTGGGTCTTTTTGTCGACGACGTTTGCGTATTCAGCGACGAGGAGACCGGTCTTGTAGCTTCCACCACGTCCGCGGTACTGCCTGCTGGACTCGGTACCGAGTTTGGTGTTGAGTTTCTCTCTGCTGATTTCGAATTTCCTTTTTCCGCGTGCGAGGACAAGCCTTCCACCGGTGGACTTCCTGCTGGATTCTCCCTGCCATAGTGCCATGTTAATCGCCCTTGTTATCTTCGAATCGTATTTAAAACTTAGTCAATCAGTTCGACAATTTACAGAGCTTTCCTTCAGGTTTACCGTTCTCTATGGTAAGTATTCCGTAATAGCCCTCTCTTGCAGGTCCGGGGTTCATGAACAAGGTGCCGTCTTTGGAGAATACGCCGATGTCCTCATGAATGTGTCCGGAGAGGGCGACGACGGGTTTGTATTTCTCGATTATTTTGGCAATCGCGGTGCTTCCGACGCTCATTCCGTTGGGGATGTGGTCGAGGGTACTGAACGCAGGGGCATGGGTCATCAACAGCATACCGTTTTCCGAAACGGCTTCGAGTTTG
>JAKSHW010000118.1 GCA_024399195.1 archaeon
AAGACCATCGGCCCGCGTGCGTTCCACGGATGCTCCGCCCTTACCTCCGTGTCCGTACCCGACTGTACGGTCGGCGACGGGGCGTTCTCCGCCTGCGGCGGCCTGGAGACGCTCACAGGAGCCCACAGAGGCATCATGGACGGTATCCTCATCATCGAGGACGGAAAGGTCGTCACATGCCTTGCGAAGGCCGTCTTCGTGACCCTCCCCTACACCGTCACGGCCATAGGTGCCGACGCCTTCGACGGATGCACGGACCTCACCTACCTGTTCATACCGTCCACCGTAACCACCATAGGGACGGGTCCGTTCGACGGCATCGTGTTCATGGACACCGATGGAAACGAATGCACCGTATCTCCCGGCATATACAGGGGAGCGAATGGAACACTTGTGAAACAGATCCCCGCAGTATACCATGCGAAGTTCATGTTCGGAAAGTACTCCATGACCGTCGACATCGACGAGATGGAACGCCTGGAGGCGCCTCCCGTCGTCCCCGACCTACCCGGAAAGAAGTTCCTCGGATGGGAAGGTTTCACCGAGGGTATGACGGTCACCCAGGACATGGTGTTCGAGGCGATCTACAAGGACGTGCCCGTGGTAGACAAGACCTATGTCACCGTGACCGTCGTCCGCAACGACGGAATCACCGAGGAATACGAGACCGAGAAGGGAACGAACTTCAGAGGACCGTTCTCCCTCTACTACACAGACATGTACCATTGCAACGAATGGCCCATCAACCGTGCCGTGGAGAACGATATGACCCTCTACGCCGTGGCCGTCCTCTCGGGAACCTGCGGTGTACAGTGGACCTTCGACCTCTCCACAGGTGTGTTCACCATATCCGGCAACGGATACATGAACAACTACTACAAGAGCACCCCCTGGTACGACTACAGACCCTATATCCTCAAAGTGGTGGTCGATCCCGGGGTCAGATCGATAGGCAACTATGCGTTCTACGGATGTAAGAACCTCTACGATGTGACCATCGCAGACACCGTCACCTCCATCGGATCCTACGCGTTCTACCACGACTACGCCCTCGAACACGTGAAGTTGGACTGTTCGAACGTTTCCTACGGATCCAAGGCGTTCACAGGGGTCTTCTTCCACAACTACGGAAGTCATTCGACACTGAAATGGGCCTCGTGCTCCGGAAAGGAGTTCGTAGGGGGTCAAGGCGACCTTTACTGCGTGTCCATAGGAAGGACCCTCTCTGAGACCGTTAAGATGAGACTGGTCCTTGCAGACAAGACCCTGACGTTCTACGGAACAGGAGACATACCCGACTACGGATCTACCCTCAACACCCCTTGGTACACCTACAGGTACGACATCGAACACATCGTGGTCGGAGAGGGTATAACGTCCGTCCCCGATGCGGCGTTCTACAAGTACACCACCGTGAAGACCGTCGTCCTCGCCGACAGTGTCACATCCATAGGAAAGAACTCCCTGAGGGGATGCACCTCGCTCACGGAGATCGTCTTCGGAAGCGGACTGCAGACCATAGGTTCCAACGCCCTCACGGGATACACGTTCACCACGTCCGACGGAACAGCCCTCAAGGTCTCGTCCAAGAACATGGCCGGACACACCTTCCACAACGACGGGGGAACGTTCGTCAGAGACTGAGAAACACTTTACCCTCCGGACCCTGTTCTTTCGGGATCCGGAGGACCATTTATCTTCAACAGGAAGGTTCTTCGTTACAGTGGTATCCGACGATATCCCGGTCCTCGATCACGGCATATTGTCCCGTCTTTCCCCCATCGGTGACAGCCCAAGGCGTATCGTCCCCATGGACGAGCCCGACCAAGGCCTCCGTCGTCAAAACACGGTATCTGTCAAGACTTCCGTCGATGGACCTGACCTTCTCCGGACCGTCCTCGGAGAACATTATCCTGCTCTTCGCCGGCATATATTCAGGAGTTTCCAGCTCTTTATCTTCTGTCACAGATCCCGGGGAACAACGGTCACTGTATACCGCATACACGGTATCCACCGTCGGACCTTCGGAAGTGGCGTATATCCTGTCCTCGAACAACCTCTGCCCCTTCCCGCATAGATAATCCGCATAGCACAGATAGGTCAGTGTTTCCAACCTGGTATAGGTGCACCTTTCCTTCGACAGGATGTATTCCGCCACATCAGAACCTTTCAGGTAACGGTCCCGCCTTATCAACGATACGAATTCGTCCAGAGAACCGATGACGGACACATCGTTGAAATACGGATCCTTGTCGACCACAGAACCCCATTCCGAAGAACCGGTCGTTATGGAATGGACGCCGAATGGCACACGTTTACCACCGTAAGCGGACCTTATGGTGTCGATACAGCCCTTATATTCCCCTGGTTCGGGATCCACCAGGTGTAATGCTATACGTCTGCCTGTGGAATATGAACTGCTCAGAACGATGTAATGCCTAGACACGCCCGTCACCCCTTTCCCAACCACGGTACTTGAACCTGTGTCTCTCGTGCAGAAGGTGGTTGTTCCTCTCCTGGTGGGCGGACCAGACCTGCAGTTCCCATCTGAAAAGTCTGTTCTTGACCTCGGCGGGACCTCTTCCCCGGATATAGATATGTGTTGCGAGATATTCTGTTTCGGAGCAATGTCTGGAAAACCCCTTGTCCTCTATCGCCAGGACGTCCCCGTATTGGTCCACACATTGGGAGATGTCCTCATACCTCAATGACGGACAGTCCAAGGTTATACGTATCCCGAACAGATCGTTGAAACACTTGTTGACGGACACTTTCCCTTTCTCATGGCTGTATCTGCAATAGTATTCCAACTTCTCCAATATCGAGTTCTGTGCTTTCACCCTGTGGTCTATCTCCGCACCTTCGATATCGGAAAAGAGGTCCATTCCGATAGAGTCTGAAAGGAACGAGTCGTAACAGAGCACGGTGTCCATCAACCCGTTCCTCTCCAGATCGGCCACCTGAACCTTCTTCTGGTTGAACATCGTAAGACCGTTTCTCTCCGAATGATCGGCCCATTGGCGGGAGAATCCATCATGCAGATCGATTACCTCATCCAACAACGACCTGATCCCATCGATTGCTTCATTGTTTTCCACAGAAATAATATTATCAGAATATTATTTAAAATTATTCAAATTTTATAAATATTCGATACACATATGTAATTATTTAATAATCAATAAAATATTTAATAGATATTATAGCCTGATGGAATGATACTTAACGGATGTTCCATGGAAAAACCATCAAACATCATTATATATCCGCGTGCTATAGAGGGGTTGTCGGCTTGACCGGGGAGCTTGGCGTGCCCTACACTCGCAAACGTCATCGCGAGGGCGACTGTAGAGGGCGGCAGAGCTGATACGGCAAGCCCGTCGAGTGACAATGAAACTTTGTCCTGCAGAGTTAGCGTACTTTGCACAAGCGGTCGGAGGGTCGCGAGTGTACGGATAATCGGGGAGAACGGATCAGGCCCTGACGGGAGCAGTCTTACTTCGAACTACTGACGTTTGTAGGTTTAGCAGGGTTGAGGAACGATACGGTAAACTTGTTTGAGGATGCGATGTCCACCTCTATGAGCCGACGCTTCTACTTTTACTTTGGAAATTCCGATTATATAACGGTCGTCTGAAAACATCCGTCTATCGAGAACAGAAGGTTGGACGGATGACAATATGGTCAACGCGGGCCAGTCTAGATTAAATTTTGAAGATGCAGGGTCCTAGAGACGCATCGTGTAAGAGATCTGGTCTTATCGCTGTCCGTCCAACACACGGAATTGTATACAACGATATAAAGAAAACGGGAAGGTGATCCCGGGCATGGGAAAACGCCCGGGACAGGAATGTTTCACTGGTGTGCCTTGGGCCTGCAACCGGTGATTATGTCCTTATTGAAATCGAACAGGACACCTTCCTCACCGTTGTACTTCAGCTTGAACACCTTGGTATCGTCGACCTTTCCGACGACCGCTCCCTTGCACCCGACCTTCTCGAAGATCTCGATGACCTTTGCGGAGCTCTCAGGGGGACAGGAGTACACGAAGGCACATCCCTGGTACGCGAGAAGCCATTTGACGAAGTCTTCGCAATCCTCGGGAACGGGGATCTTATTCACATCGACAGTGGCACCCATCTCGGAGCACTCGAGCATCATGCCGAGAGTACCGAGACATCCGGGATTGCTCATGTCCTTTCCCGCATGCACGAGCTTCCTGTCGGCGACCACTGCGGCGGCCTCCATCTGCTCCTGCACGAATGCGATATCCTTGTCGAGGGTGGTGACCCACGCATAGGGTACGGATTCGGGATAGTACCCATTGAGGTCCATGACGAACACGATGTCGTCACCGGGCCTTGCGGTACTGCTCAGGACGATCGAATCCTTGGGGACGTGTCCGATGATGGAGATGTCGATCGCATTGTAATGGCAGTCGGGATGGGTGTGTCCGCCCACGAGGGGGACGTTGAAACGCCTGATACCCTCCTGGATACCCTTGAGGAGCTCGTCACAGGAATGGGCATCGGACATCGAAAGGATGTCCACCATTCCGGAGGCCCTACCGCCCATGGCGGCGATGTCATTGACGTTCACCAGGACGGAGAAATAACCTGCGAGATAGGGATCGCTCTTGACCAGGGACTCCATAATACCGTCCGCGGCGAAGAGGACGTATCTGTCACCCATGTCTATAGCCGCGGCATCCTCCCCTTCTGCGGCGAACACCTGCGGGAACCCCTTGAGGGGGAACATGTCGGTGACCTCGTGGATCTTTCCTTTCCTGGTGACACCGGGGAACTGCCTTATTGCGTCTATGATGGTCTTTAGCTCCATGGAAACACACCAATTTCGTTCGATATATACGTTTATTGCATTTCGGGAGACTCTTCCTCGGGGATGTCCTCGTCGGACGCGTCCCCACGGTACACGAGAGGCTCTGCGAGGCCTTCGTCGGAGATGGCCAGGTCATACGCCTGCATGGCGACGGGATTGCCTTCCTTGACGGCCTTCACGAGGAGCTTGAGACCCTTCTTCCTGTTCTTCTTGACGCCGGTTCCGGTGTAGTAGAGGGCACCTATGTTACCCGCATAGAAATCGGAGAACTCAGCGACCTTCCCGAAGTACTTGAAGGCCTTCTTCTCGTTCTTCTCCACATCCTCTCCCATGAGGTAGAGGCATCCGAGCTCGTTGATCGCTATGGGATAGCCGTTCTTGGCGGAGGCCTCGATCCACTTGAGGGCGTCCCCCTTCTCCTCGTCGGGGCAGTCCCCTTCCTTGATCATGATGTAAAGGGCGTACTGTGCATAGGAGTTCTCGGCGACGGCGGCGGTCTTGAACCACTCGAAGGCGAGACCGAGGTCCTGCTCGACACCTTCTCCGTAATAGTACATGTAGGCAAGGGACACCTGGGAATCCACATGTCCGAGCTCGGCACACTTTCCGTAAAGCTCGGACGCGAGGGCGTGATCTCCGGACGCATAAAGCATGTCCGCGGCAGCATAGCACTTCTTGATGAACTTCTTCGTTCCGACTTCACTGGACATAGTCTTACATCGGATTCAGAGTATATACATAATCGTATCATAAAACGCATCCATCGGCTTGTTCCAGAAGAAAGGAGAAAATTAAGAGTGGAAATATCCCGTCCCTACCATATAGACACCTTGATTGCATTCCCCTTTATCGAACTCTGCATCGATCGGAAACACATTAGACCATACATGTTCCGTCCTGGTTCCGAAAACCTCAGATGACCACTGCGATAACCAACAGGATGTAAAGGAATATCATCAGCGAGGACACGTTGTGCGTGATCTCCTCGGCGATCCTTTCCCTTTCCTCCTTATCCTTACGACCCATCATCTCCAACGCCTTGTCCACCCATCCTCCGAAGATGAAACCTC
>JAKSHW010000119.1 GCA_024399195.1 archaeon
CCTGAGGTAGTCGTCGAACTCCCCGTCCACGGAGACCTCTCCCCATCCGGGGATGGCGGTGTGTTCGTCGGAGCTGTGGGGGAGCCACTGGTGGACCACCCAATAATGGTCGGCGAGAGGTACGCGTCCGCCCACGGACTTTATACCTCTCCCGCTGGAGAGCATCTCTATCTCTCCCAGACCGAGCTCGTCGGCCGCCTGTTTAACGGCGTCCTCCATCTTGTTGACACCGTCTATCACGGCCATGTCGTAGCTTCCGTCCTCCAGTTCGATGTACACTTTGACATTGTCGCTGACGGCCGCGTCGCTGTCGTCGGATGCCACAAGTATGGATGCCGATAGAAGGACGGTCAGGATGACGGTGATGCCCAGAATAAGTCTGTTCATCAGTCGACGCTCCCTTCCAGATACCGCTTCGGAAGGACGTAGATCTCCCCGTCGGCATCGAGGCCGACACGGGCCTCGACCTCGTAGACCTCCTTGATGAGTTCCTCGGTGATGACCTTCTTGGGTTCGCCGATGGTCACGATGTTACCCTTCTTCATGATGATGCAGAGGTCGCAGTACCTCGCCATGAGGGAGATGTCGTGCTCCGCCACCAGGACGGTCATGTCCTTGCGGGCCATGTTCTTCAGGTAGTCCATGACCTGCAGCTTGTACTTCATGTCCAGGTGCGACGTGGGTTCGTCCACGAGCATGATCTTAGGTTCCTGGACGTACGCCTTCGCGATGAGGGCACGCTGCTTCTCTCCGGACGACAACAGGGACATCTGCTTCCTGCGGTAGTGGTCGAGTCCGAAGGTCCTGAGGGCCTCCCTGACCTTCTCCTCGTCCTCGGGGGACTCCCACCACACCTTGTTGACGAAGGGATACCTTCCGAGCATGGCGAGCTCCATGACGGTGATGTTGAACACCTGTCCCGGCTCGGCGGGGACGGTGGCCACGACCTTGGCGATGTCCATGGGTTTCATGCCGGCGGTGTCGACGCCGTCGATCTCGATGGAGCCCGTCCAGCCCTTGTTGAGCTTGGTGATGCACTTCATCATGGTGGACTTTCCGCACCCGTTGGGTCCGATCAGTCCCACCAGCAGTCCCGGCGGGAGGTCGTACGTTATCCCGTGCAGGGCCTCGAAGTCCCCGAAGGATATCCTCAGGTCCTTGATGCTTAGCAACGGTTTCCTGTTCTCATTGTTCTGTTCATCCATCGTACTCACGCCCCCTTCTGATGAGCATGTAGGCGAATATCGGGGTACCGATCAACGCGGTGATCACACCGATGGGAAGTTCCATGGGCGAGATGAGGGTCCTGGCCAACACGTCCGAGAACAGCATGAGGCACGCCCCCAGCACGAGGGACGCGGGGAGGACCAGCCTGTGGTCCCCTCCGAACATCATCCTGCACGCATGGGGGATGACGAGTCCGACGAAACCGATGATCCCGGCGAAGGACACGCAGATCGCGGTGAGGACGGAGGCGACGACCATCATGACGGCCTTGAACAGCCTGACGTTGAGACCGAGTTGGCTGGCCTGCTGTTCCCCCGACATGAAGAGGTTGTACTCGCGGGCCCACATCATCGAAAGCAGGGATACACCTATGGCGGGCACCAGCACGAGGAAGGCGTTCTCCCAGGTGATGTCCGAGAAGGAACCGTAAAGCCATTTGGCGGTGTCGGGCATGATGCTGATATCCATTGACAGGAATGCGGTCTGCACCGAGGAGAAGGCGAAACCGACGATGACTCCAGACAGGATGTAGTTGGTGGCGGATCCTCCCGCACATTCGGCGATACCCATGGTGATACCGAAGGCGAGAAGACCTCCGATGATGGCGGCCACGGGTGTGAGATAGACGCTGCCGAGGGCGGGGATGGATGCACCCAACGCGGTGAAGGCGACCGCCATGCAACCCGCACCGGAGGACACTCCCGAGATGTACGGATCGACGAGGGGGTTCCTGATCAGGGCCTGCAGCATGCATCCCGCGACGGCGAGACCGGCACCCACACCTATGGCGGCGAGGGTCCTGGGGAGCCTGGAGTAGTAGACGTAGTTCTCCACGTTGGTGAGGTCCTCTCCCCCTTTCTGGATCGCGGACACCATGGCGGACAGGGCCTCGCTGATAGGTGTTATACCAACGGCGGAAGCCGATATGGACACCAGGAACATCAGCAGGGTGAAGAACACCCCGGCCCCCAGTATGGTCCAGAACCTCTTCTTTTTGGAACCGATCTCGGTTCCCCTGTCGTTCTCCGGGTCCATGTCCCTGTTCAGTCCGGCGTATCCGTCGCGGACGCTCTTCTTCCATCCTTTCTTCGGTTTTCTTTCCTTTTCTGTCAAATCTCAGACCCTCCTGTATGTGTATACGGTCACGATCAGTCCGAGTATACCCGCGACGATGACCGCGATCCACGACCAGTGGGCAAGTTCGTTCTTCCTTTCCAGTTCTTTAGAATGGGGATCCTTTCCGGAATCCTCCGACAGCACGTAGACCGTGCCTGAATCGTTTGCGGTGTAGATCTTCCCGTCCACGACGGTGGGGGAGACCATGGAGTACTGCGATCCGTTCTCCAGAAGTACCCTCCACACCATGTCGCCGGTGTTGGGGTCGTAGCACCTCACGCAGCCTCCGTCCGGCCAGCTGCTCTTAGGATAGTAGTCCATGGCGTAGAGGTATCCCCCGCTGTGGACGATACCCGACTTGGAGTACGCCCCGGTGCCGTTGAACCAAACGTACCTGAAGGTGTCGACGTCGATGGCGTAGTATCCCTGTTCCACGGACCTGCGGGAACCCTCCACCATGGGGTCGAGGTACTCGTCGCTCTTTCCGATGTAGCAGTAGAACGTACCTCCGACGACCACGGGGGCGCTAGACTGGAGGTTCTTCCTGAGAAGCACCTCTCCGGTCTGCACGTCCACGAGGTTCATCGAACCCCTGCTGTTGGAGTTGACCGACACCAGCACCCTTCCGTCGGAGCAGGGCGTGATCGACGACACCCCCGCGGAGATCGAGGGGTCCACACGTTTCGACGCCCACAGGGGTTCACCGGTGGCGGTGTCGATGCAGTTCAGATAACCTTCGTAGTCTCCGGACAGGACTACCGTCCTGTCGCTGAGGTGGACCACCGAAGGTGCGGTGTAGTAACATGTGTGTTCGCCTTCGGCCCTGTACTCCCAGACCTTCTCGAACCCGACGACCTTGCCGACGGTGTAGCATCTGAGGGTTCCGTCGGAGGTGTTGAAATAGAGTGCACCGGAATCGTAGACCGAGGTCATGGCACCGGACATACCGGAATCGGAACCGGTCTTGTCGTACTCGGTGACGTTGGCGGCCTCGGTGTACGGTGCATATCCCCTGGGAAGGAGCTCGGCGAAGGCCTCCCCCGTGTACCTGTCGAGACAGTACACATGCCAGTTGGCGGACGTCACGATCAACATGTCGCCCACGATGCAGGGGGTGGAGGTCTCGTATCCGAGGGTGTTGTGGTTCATGAAGCTCCAGACCACGGTCTTGTTCTCCGGGTCGACGCAGTAGGTGTACGAGCTCTGGACCCTTCCGACCGAAGCGGAACTTCCTCCGGACATGTAGTAGAGGTATCCGTCGGCGTAGAGGATGTTGGAGTAGATACCTCCGGTATCTGCAGTATATTCCCACTCGATGGGCAGGGAGACGTTCTTCGGTCCTGCGGACGTACCGCTTCCGGAGGAGCCGGAATCGGACCTGAACTGGGTCCAGGCGTCCATGTGGACCGGGGTGACGGAGGGCAGGGTGAAGAAGGACGTGTAGTACCCTAGTGCTATTGAACCTCCGGTGTATTCGGCCGTGAGGTCGCATTCCTGACCGAACCATTCGGTCTCGTCCCAGTAATAGAGGAACCATCCGCAGACCTGTCCGTTGGCCAGGACACGTTCGTCGTATCCGTTGATCCCCACCAACCTTCCTTCGGAAACGGTCATGTCGTCCGCCAGCAGGTCGGAGAGGACCTTGCCTATGGTGACGTTCGTGGACATGGGGTAGTACCATTCGCACATGCCGTTCCCGTAGTCCACCAGGACCATGTCGTCGTCCGCCGATGCGGAGGAGTCGAACGAAGGGACGAAAAGGATCATGGACGCAATGACCGCGATCACGATGTACAGTGCCTTCATGTCATCAGACCTCCGTGCTGGTAGATGAGATAGTCCCTGTAGCTGTCACCGAAGTAGTTGTACACCTTGTCGCTGGGGAAGAACTTCCTGAACGATTCGGGATCGATGACCTTCGACACCAGTTCGATGGCGGAGGTCACCCTGGGCCCGGCGACCTCAAGGAGGTCTGCCGACTTGCCTGAGAACACGTACACGGAACCGTTCCTGTACGCAGGGGTGTCCTTCCACAGTTCGGGGACGGACGCCATGACCGAACGGTACCCTCTCTGGGAGTCGACGTTCACATCAGGGGCCATCACAACTATGATGTCTGGCTGCTGTGCGAACACCTCCTCGGGGGAGACCTTGTACGTACCGGGCGAGGTGAAGACGTTGGTCAGCCCTATGGTCTTCAGCATGCTGTCAAGGTATGTGCCGGAACCGGCGGTGTACGCGGAGGTGTCGGTGGAATACGCTATGAAGACCCTTCCGCCGCCGGAGAATATGTTCCCGACGCTGCTGACGGAGACGTTCATGGCCCCCATGTATTCGTTACCCTTTTCGGAGAAACCTATGGCGCTGGAGCAGATCCATATGTTGCGGAAGATGTTCCCTATGTCGTCCGACCCGTACAGCAGGACGCAGTGGATACCGGACTTGCGGAGCTTGTCGGCGATGTCCGTATGCACGTCCATGCTGCCGTCCAGGAAGACCACGTCCGGTGATACGGACACGATCTTCTCGTAGTTCGGTATAGTGCTGCTGCCGATCCTCTCCGCACGGTCCTCCGCCTTGACGAGGTCGAAGGCGTAGGCGGAGTCGTTGGTGACACCTACCAGATAGGGTGCACCTCCGGCGGCGACCAGGGTCTCCGTCACGGAGGTCCCCAGGGAGACGAGCCTGACGTCCTCACCTTGTACCTTTCCGTTTTTGGCGTAGTCGTAGTAGATGTATCCTGTGGTGTCGGTGGCGGGCATCACGTCCTCAGCAGATACGGCACGTGCCCAGCAGACGATCTTCTGTCCGTCGAGCCCGTATCCCGAGGGGTGGGACACCTTGGCCCATTTACCTTCTTCCAGGACGTAGAATCCCCATTCCATTCCTCTCTGGAGGTTCGGGTATCCGTTGACGGAACATACGTTCCCGTCCTCGTCGAACTCCAGTTCGTATCCTTTGGCCTTACAGACGCTTTCCAACGCCTCGACGGCGTCCATGTCTTCCGAGAAACCGTTCTCGGTCCAGTCCACGTTGTAATAGCCGTAGTCGATCATCACGCCGCCCTTCCCTTCGGTGGACACCGTGGTGAAACCTGTGACCGATATTATCACAAGGACGGCCACCAGGAACCCTGCACAGCAGGCCAGTTTGACGTTTGTGACATTCATTAAAGTCTTAATAAGGTCGATATGGCTATATAATCCTATTAAGCAGAAACCTTCCATTATCCCGTTGTGTAAAGAAGTTGTAGGGTGTGGTGCAAGGGGATCATGTCATGTTCCATCGGCAGTCATCCGATGTATTTCACAAGATAGTCTATGTTCCTGCAACGGTATTTTTCGGACAGTTCGCGAATGTCCGCCTTGTTCATGTCCTCGAACCCGTCCTCGTCGATACGCAGGTCGTCGAACAGAAGGGGTTCGATCATCTTCCACGAGGATATGGGCTTGATCTTGTACAGCTGGTCGCACA
>JAKSHW010000012.1 GCA_024399195.1 archaeon
TCGGATGTATGATGACCCCTGTCATGGCAGCTGTACAGAACAGTTCCACCGAGAAAGAGATGGGAATGAACACTTCCGCTGTCAACGTCCTCAGGTCTATCGGTACCAGTCTTGGAACCGCCATCTTTACCATGCTGATCAACGCACAGTACGCCAACAACCTTGGCGATCTCCGCGGTGCACAGTTCTTCGATGTGATGACCCAGTCTATTGGAACGATATCCGATAAGGCTACCGAGTTCCTGAACCCCATGCTCGGATTCCTTCTTTCTGGCAGTTATGATGATGCACAGCGTGTTCTCCACGCCTTCATCGATGCCGCCGACTTCGGTTTCATCGCCGGAGGATGCATCATCCTTATTGCAGCCGTCGTAGGATTCTTCATCAAGGTGCAGAGGCCTCCCGCGGTCGTCGTCGATATGTCCGATGACAAATCCGATGTCGCCGTTGAGGAGACCGAAGAAGCTCCTAAGGAGCAGTAAACATATTCCTGGGAGAGTGGTTAAGACCACCTCCCTTCCTTTTTCTTTTTCTCTATGTGCCAGTTCTCCTGTCCAGCAAGTGGATTTGGACACTTTGTTTTTTGAAAACTACATTCTGGGACGTTTTGACCATCCCATCTAATTCTTGGCCCCGGGACATCATCGGGTGACAATCGTTCCGCATTGATGGACGGTGTTTAATATCGGTTGTTCATAGCACGTCCATAGATTAATTGAGGTACCTCAATGAGAAGAACTAACACATGCGGAGAACTCAGGTCCTCCGATATCGGAAAACATGTGGTCCTTGAAGGCTGGGTAAGATTCTCCAGAGACCACGGAGGAGTCGCGTTCATCGATCTTGCAGACAGGTATGGAATCACCCAGGTGGTCTTCGATCCCGAGGATCTTCCTGCCGATGTCGACAAACAGAAGATCGAGGCTACCATGGCAACCTTCTCCCGTGAGTCCGTCGTCCTCATCGAGGGTATCGTCAGGGCAAGGGTAGAGGGTACTGCCGTTGAGTCCAACCCCACCGGAGAGATCGAGGTTCTCATCACCGAGGCAGAGCTTCTCAGCAAAGCGAAGGTGCCTCCCTTCGAGATCGGAGACCAGAAGGAAGGAGTCCTTCCCGACGAGGACACCCGTATGAAATACAGGTACCTCGACCTCAGAAGGACCGACATGATCAGGACCATGCAGTTCAGGAGCAAGCTCGTCCATCTTGCACGTGTCTATCTCGAGTCCCAGGGATTCCTTGAGATCGAGACCCCCATCCTTGGAAGGTCCACCCCTGAGGGAGCAAGGGACTACATCATCCCCTCCCGTGTCCACCCTGGAACCTTCTACGCACTTCCCCAGTCCCCTCAGCAGTTCAAACAGATGCTGATGGTCGGTGGAATGGACCGCTACTATCAGGTCGCCAGGTGCTTCCGTGACGAGGACTCCCGTAAAGACAGGCAGCCCGAGTTCACCCAGCTCGATCTGGAGATGTCCTTCGTAGACAGTGAGGACCTTCAGAAGATGATCGAGGGCATGGTCTCTTACATCTGGAAAGGACTTTATGGAAAGGAACTCCAGACCCCCTTCCCCCACATCGGTTACAAGGATGCCATGGAGAGGTTCGGATCCGACAAGCCCGATATGAGGTACGGTCTCGAGTGGAAGAAACTCACCGATATCGTCAAAGATGCACCCTACAAGATCCTTCAGAGCATCATGGCCGAGGGAGGTATCGTTGCAGGTATCTGCGTCAAGAAAGAGTACGGAGAGGTCGGAAGGAACGATGTAGACCGTTACATCGCCTACGCGAAGAAGGTCGGACTCGGAGGTCTTACCTGGATGAGGTGCGAGAACGGAGTCCTTACCTCCAACATCACCAAATACTTCACTCCTGAGATTCTTGAGAACATCAAGAACACTTTCGGTGCAGAAGAAGGCGACCTTGTCTTCATCATCGCAGGTCCTTGGAAAGCAACCTATGAGAGCGGAGGATTCCTCAGGAAGAAGATCGCAGAGGACCTTGGACTCGTTCCCAAGGATGTCTACCAGTTCTTTTGGATGGACGAGTGCCCCATGTTTGAGATCGATCCCGTTTCCGGAAAGCGCGATGCGTTCCACCATCCCTTTGTTCTTCCCAAGGGCGACCTTGACGATCCCAACTGTGGAAGTTGCTGCTGGGACCTCTGCCTGAACGGCAACGAGCTCGGATCCGGTTCCGAGCGTATCCACACCGCCGAGATGCAGATCGAAGTGTTCCGCAAACTTGGACTCACCGACGAGCAGATCCAGGCCAAGTTCGACTACTTCGTGGAAGCACTGTCCTATGGAGCACCTCCCCACGGAGGTATCGCCATCGGTATCGACAGGCTTTGTGCCATCCTTCTCGGAAAGGACACCATCAGAGAGGTCATTGCGTTCCCCAAGAACAAGAAGGCCGTTTCCCTGCTTGATGGATCCCCCTCCGTCGTCGATGACGAGAAGCTCACCGAGCTTCAGATCATCTCCCTTGCAGGTGACCTCGGAATCGAGGATGCCGAGCAGTTCAACCCCGACGCGGAGTAAATCAAAACTTTACACGGGCTCCCCCATCGGGGGCCCACACCCCTTCCACACCTTCTCTTTTCCGTGATCTGACGGTATGTCGGATTAGGTATGTTCGATCTGATATCGATAAGGCGATCGGTATTTACAAGACCTTTACCACTCATTTGTGCGTTGAGCCGATAAAAATAGGTCCGGGTCTGACCCGGGAAATGATTGTTTAGAGCTTTACAGGAATCTGTATCTCAGTAAGATACTCTTTTTCGGATTCCTTGTTCCAGCAACCGTCGATGTAGCACTCTCTGGCATCACCGCATACGGTGTAGCCTTTTGCACTGATCTCGTCCATTATGGCTTTGTACGCATCACCGAGTTTGCTGTAAGGACCGTAGTGCTTTACGCAGAGTGCCTGAACCTCTTCGAGTTTTCTGAATCCGATCTTCTCGGTCTCGGATCCAGCCTTATCCACTGCTTGGGCGTAGGTGAGTTCGATATCCTTTTCCTGATACTCCTGTCTGGTATAGGTTACGAAGCAGTAATCTTCGCTGCATTTCAGTTGGGGGTTGGTCTTCTGGCACTCGGCCGCGAATTCGAACACGAATGCGGTAAGGTCCGCATATGTGGGGATGGTGCCGTGCATGTATGCCACGGTAATCTCCGGCAGTACTTTGAGCTCTGCAGTATATTTTACCAAAACTATCCTCTCCATCAGTTTATTGATTTGAGAAATACGTTCTTCGAATTCGCTCTTTTTCGATTCGAGGATCAATTTCGGGTCCGTTCCGGACATTATGTATTTGATCTCTTCGATGGTCAGACCTGCGTTACGGTACTCTCTGATGAGGCATACATCTTCCATCTGGTTCTGCAGATAATATCTGTAGTTGTTCCATCTGTCGATATGTGCGGGTTTCAGGATTCCGATCTCGTCATAATATCTGAGTGTTTTCACGGTTACTTTGGTGAGTTTGGAGAATTCTCCGATTTTGTATTTCACGATATTACTCCAACAAGAACACAGATAAAGGGGATTTCAGTCTCCCCCGCAGGGGAGACTTCAATTTAATAAAAATATTTATTAAATTTTTTCAAAGTCTTGCTTCGATAAGTTTCTTGGTAGACTCGACGATCTCGGCAGAGGTGTACTGTCCGCCGGTCTGTTTCATGACATATCCGATAACCCTGTTGGCGGCCTTGTCGGATTTCTTGTAGTCATTGACGATTCCGGGGTTCTGGTCGAGATAGTCGTTGATGAGTTTGTCAAGGCCTTCACTGCTCTGTGCGGCCGCACTTGCATCGATTCCGGTCATGACACTCTTGATCTCGATACCACATTCGGTATCGGTGATCTTTCCTTTTACGAATTTCCCGATGACCGCAAGGATGTCATCGGTCTTTGCTCCATCACGTGCACTGAACGCTTTCCAGTTACCTGTGACGGGACCTGCGACCCATTTGACAGCATTCTCGGTTCCGTATTCTTTGGCAACGGTCTCGAAGAACTGTGCAAGGTCGGTGGAAGTGGAGACGAGCTGTTTCGCCATCTTTTGTTCGATCTTGTACTGGTCCGCCATCCTGAGGATCATCTTTGCAGGGGCTTCTTTGATGGTGATGGAATCTGCGAGTTCCTTGATATGGTAGATTCCGAGATCGGGTTCGTCGATGTAACCGTAATCCGCCTCGAACTCCTTCTTCCTTGCACCATAGGTGATTCCTCTGGTCTCATCGAAGTTCATGGTGGCACGTTCGATCTTTCCACCTGCCTTGAGGACCTTGATCTGTCTGACCATCTCATAGGTGAGTGCGGTCTCGACGTTCTTCAGTCCGGTGACGTTCTTGATCTCGCACCTTTCCTTTCCGACGGAGATGTTGCAGTCGCAACGGATGCTTCTCTCGCTGTTTTCGAGGTCGAGGGTGTGTTTGATGTCCTGGATGAGCTGTCCCAGGAACTCCCTGGCCTCCGCGGGGGTCGCAAGATCGGGCTCGGTGACGATCTCTGCAAGGGGGATACCGGACCTGTTGTAGTCCACAAGGGCATACATGTCAGAGGTTCTCTTGGTCTTTCCAGGGTCTTCCTCGAGGTGGATCCTGGTGATCCTGATAGGTTTCTTACCGTTGAGGTAGATGACTCCTCCGACTCCGATGGGGTGGTCGTACTGGGTGATCTGGACGCTCTTGCACATGTCGGGGTAGAAGTAGGTCTTCCTGGAGAACCAGGTGGTATCGGCTATACTGCATCCGAGCATCTTGGCAAGCTTGATTCCGCACACAAGGACCTCCTTGTTCAGGACAGGCCTGGAACCGGGCATACCGAGGCAGGTAGGGCACACATGGGTGTTGGGTGCGGGCGCATCGGTGGTAGGGCAGGAACAGAACATCTTGGACTTCGTGGGAAGCTGTACGTGGATTTCCAATCCTATCTTCATACTTTCACCTCCGCTTTCCTGACCTCGAACTGTTTGTCCCACTCCATCGCCATGGTGACCAGCTGGTCCTCGTTCCAATGGTCGGTGACGAACTGCATTCCGATGGGCATTCCGTTTCCATCGTATCCGCAGGGACAGTTCAGGTGAGGGGTTCCTGCGAGGTTGGCGGGGACTGTGAGGAAGTCCGCCTTGTAGGATTCCACAGGGGACATGCTCGAGATGTCCGAGAACTTGGGGGATACGAAAGGCATGGTGGGGGTAAGGACCGCATCGTGGTCTGCGAACATCTTCTTGTACGCATCGATGACGACCATCCTGACCTGGAGGGCCTTGGCGTAGTATCTGTCCCTGAATCCCTCCATCCTAGTGTAGGTGCCGAGGAGGATCCTTCTTTTTGCTTCGTCTCCGAAGTACTGTGACCTGAACGAAGTGAAGTAATCGTCGAATTTCTGTGTAAGGTCCCCTTCCTGTTGTCCGTACCTCATTCCGACATACCTTGCAAGGTTGGTGGAGGCTTCGGAGGTGGCGAGGACGTAGTATGCGGGCATGGCGTACTTCAGTTCGGGCATGTCCACGTAGTCCACTTCGATACCCATGCTCTTGAGGTCTTCGAGGGCTTTCAGGAAGGTGTTCTTGACGTCGGTGGAGATACCTTCGATAGCTTCCTTTGGGACCGCCACGGAGGTCATCTTCCTACCGGTGAGTTTGAGCTCGGGCTGGATGCAGGAGGTGGGGTCCATAGGGTCCTTTCCTGCAATGACGGGGAGGTATTCCTTGAGTTTCGCAGGATCCACGGAAAGCAGTCCGATCTTGTCAAGGGAGTTTCCATAATCGATAAGTCCGTATCTGGAGACCCTGCCATAGCTGGGCACTATACCGTAGGTTCCACAGAAACTGGCGGGACAGCAGATGGAACCGCCTGTGGACACTCCTATCGAAAGATGGTCGTCCAGGACTGCAGCGGCACATGCGGAACCTCCGGACGAACCTCCGCAGGACCTTTCCCTGTCGAAGGGGTTCTTGGGCACACCGAATGCGGAGTTGGTCGAGAACGTTCCGAAACCGAATTCGTCCATGTTGGTCTTTCCGACGAGCTTTCCACCTACCTGTTTGAGGTTGGCGATGGAAGTGGCATCGAATACAGGACGGTAGCCTCCGAGGATCTTGGAACCTGCACAGGTTTCATACTCGGACGAGGTGAGGTTGTCCTTCGCAGAGAAGAGGAATTTGGAATCACCGAGGTCTCCATCCTCGCAGAACGCATTGAACATCTCGTATTTCTCGTTCAGTTTCTTAAGGTCCTTAAGGGTCTGTACATCGCTCATACCAGCTTGGGCCCCCTGATGTAGTTGTCATAGGTCTTCATGTCCTTGAGCAGTTCTGCCGAATCGATTCTTTGATCGGGAACATCTTCCCTGAGGACATCTGCAATCTCGACGGGATTGACACCGGCCCCTTCATGGTCGGGGGCCTCGTCGAGAACCTTGAAGTAATCCAGAATATCGCTGAGGTCCTTGCTGTATTTTTCAAGTTCCTCCTCACTGAGTTTGATGTGCGCGGCTCTGGCGACACGCGCGACTATCTCTTTATCCATATTGAAGACCGGATGACCCATCGGGTAATCTCTAATAAAGGGTTATGTCGAACTGGAAAAGATGTAACGTACAGCGGTCGTACCCGTCTGTATGGCCGTGGGGTACACCATCACTCTTTCTTTTTGGGAAGTACCATGACAGGCTCTTCCTCCGGGGGGTTGTAGAGGACGATAGAGTAGATGGTGACGGCATTGCTTTCGTTTTTGAAAGGTATGCCGTTCTCTTTCAGATATTTCTCTACATCGACCCCATATGCGACCTCGGACATCAGCATCTGTTCCGGATGGGGGCATTCGGCGGGATAGCTGCAGGTGGCGCAGTAGTTGCAACCGCCGTCGCACAGGGCCAATGTGTCATACCCGTTCATTTTCAGAAGGCTGTTGAATTTCCTGAGGAGGTTCTTCGTTTCCGATGTGACGATGTCCACGGTCTCCCTGTCTTTGGGGTCGACCTCGTATCTGCGTGTGAACATACAGGCCTTGCCGAAGTACTTCAGGATCTTCATACACATACGGACCTCCCCTACGGCGGGCGGGCAACCCCAGCCTTTATTGTAGAATCCGCAGGAGTTCTGTCTGCAGTGCATACGGCATTTTACCCCGTCTTCGTTGGAGGGGTTAGGTACGGACATGTTGTAAAATGCGTAATCCGATTTTTTAATCGTACCAACACAGTTAGCCCAAATGTCCTCTATGGCCATGATTGGACTTATTGAAATTCCCTATATAATTTATACATACGGTTGTATGAATCGTCCATGTACGGTATTTTCCATATGTTACGATACGATTATTCTGTTTGGGAATAGCCGGATACGGTTTTGAGCGAACCATTTTAAGCCTTGTGACATAGGGGTTGCTATGTCTGATGAGATGGTCGGTGCAGAGGGCCCGTCTAGAAGCCCTGCCGCACAGAAAAAATTCGATACCGCCATGAAAGCCATGGATGTCGGCGATTTCAAGAAAGCATACACCTCGTTCAAGAAGTTCACCGAGGAGTTCCCCGATGACGCCGAGGGATGGTATTGCAAGGCGGAGTGCGGAAACTATGCATCCGGTATGTTCGGTGCCAAGGTCAAAGAAGAGGAGATCATCGCAGCATACACCAAAGCGATCGAACTCGACGATTCCCGCCCCGACTACTATCAGTCCTATGGATCCTTCTCCATCTCCATCGGAAAATACGAAGAGGCCGAAAAAGCCTACAACGAGGCCGCACAGATCGACGAGTCCCTTTCATCCTCCCTTTATTCCGAGTTCGCCATCGAGTACTATAACCACGTCCTCGGAACCTACGGCGAGATCATGGACGATCCCAAGGCCCGTGCGAAATACGCCAAAAAGGCTCTCGAGTACATGCTTAAGGCCCTTGACATGGATGTCGAGGAAGCCAAGAGCCTTCTCTGAATCATTTTAGATATGCCCCGAGGGAGGCTGTTCCCTCATTTTCTTCTCTTTCATTTTTCTCCGACGGTTTATCGTAAAAATCGTCAGATTAGTCATTTGTCTAATTAAGTCCTATAATTCCCAATACCTATCATGAAAATGATGGTTTATGTACCTAATTTCCGTATAAATGCCTAATGATTTGATGTTTTTATGGTAAGATACTTATATTAAGCGATGTTTAGACGGAAAATAGTCGTTTCATTAGACAAATGAGGAATAATAATGAACACAGTTGTAAAGTTGACTGCTGCAGGTGCGGCGATTATCGCCCTTATGACAGCAGTGATGATCGCAATCCCCGGTGCACAGGCACTTGTCGAGGGCATGGACAGTGGAAGTACCTCTTGGATGCTTACCGCCTCCCTCCTCGTCTTCCTGATGATCCCCGGTGTTGCATTCTTCTATGGAGGAATGCTGAGAAAGCAGAGCATGAGTTCGATCATGGCACAGACCCTTCTCGCTATCGGGGTCATGACCCTTTCCTGGGTTATCCTCGGTTACTCTCTCGCATTCGGTGGTTCCGGAGGAATCATCGGTAACTTCGACTTTTTCTTCTTCAACGGACTCATCGAGGACGTCGACTTCGGTGAGGGTGCAAACGCCCTCGGATTCGCTATGTTCCAGATGATGTTCGCAGCACTTACCGCGGCCATCGTCCTCGGTGCATGTGCAGAACGTGTCAGGTTCACCGCAATGGCCTGGTTCCTCGTCTTCTGGTCCGTTTTCGTCTATGTTCCCATGGCCCACTGGGTCTGGGGAGGAGGATTCGAGTCCCTCTTCGAGTGGATGGGAGTCAACTTCCAGGTACTCGACTTCGCAGGAGGAGACGTCGTCCACATCTGTGCCGGTATGACCGGTCTCGGAATCATCGCCGTGGTCGGATCCAGGAAGGAGAGCACCCGCAAGTCCCGTGCACACAGCATTCCCCTTGCATTCATCGGTGCGATGATGCTTTGGGTCGGATGGTTCGGATTCAACGGAGGATCCGGAGCATGGGCAGACGGAACCGCTATCCGTGCAATGTTCGTCTCCCAGCTTGCAGCAGCAGCGGCAATGGTCGCATGGTGTATCTGCCAGTACCTCGTCGTAGGTCGTGTCGGTGTCCTCGGACTTATCGCAGGAGCCATCGCAGGTCTTGTCGCCATCACCCCCGGTGCAGGATATGTCGGAATCCCCGAGTCCTTCGTCATCGGACTCGTCGGTGGAGTCGTCTGTTTCTTCGCAGTGAGGTTCATCCACTCCAAGTGCAGCTTCGATGATGCACTCGATGTCTTCGGTGTCCACGGTGTCGGAGGTATCTGGGGAGGTATCGCTACCGGTCTCTTCGCCCAGGCAAAGTACACCGGTGGGATCGACGGTCTCTTCTTCGGAAGCACTGACCTCATCATCGGTCAGATCATTGCAATCCTGATCACCATCGTGTTCTGCTTTGTAGTGTCTTACGCCATCACCTTCCTGCTTTCCAAGATCATGAAGGTAAGGATCCCCGAAGAGGAGGAGCCCATCGGACAGGACCTTGTAGAGCACGGAGAACCCGCATACATGATTTGAGGTGAAAAAAATGAAGATGATAGTGGCAATCGTACGTCCTGAGAAGTACACCGATGTAAAGGAAGCCCTCAAGGAAGGCGGAATCATGGGAATGACCTTCACCCGTGTCACCGGTCGCGGTGAACAGGCCGGTGTCAAGTTCACCAGCAGGGTAGGGGACTTTATCGTCGATGAGATCGAGAAGATAAAGATCGAGGTCATGATCGACAACGACTCCGATGTATCGAAAGTGGTCGACATCGTCCGCAAGTCCGCATGGACCGGTCACCACGGTGACGGACGTATATTCGTCATGCCTGTAGAAGAGTCCTACAAGATCAGCGACTACCAGTGACGTTAAGCAACCATAAACCCCTTCGCTCCCCCTTTATGGGCGGAGCATCTTCTTTTCACAATCATTCTGTCCTGGATACAGGGCGATATTTCACAGACCCAGTACTGGTATTTCGGGATTCAGCCCCCCATATATGCATCGGACCTATACGGCCGTATTGGACACCCTACGGTGTACAGTTAACAAAGTAGGATTGTGTAAGGACGACGTCTCGACACAAGATTACGTCCCCTGTCGTATTTTACAACAATCAAATAGGCGGAAGGAATATCCGAGGACCAACGTGATAATTTGAGCAGTTCAAAGGAGATTCGCCCGTTTATGCCGGCACTGGGTATCATGTCGCTCAGTACCTTTGTGGTATGCGTAACCGCGGCGTTCACACAGATCATAGCGTTCGATCTGAAGATAGATCTGAACTCCCTGATCGGTAATGACTATCAGTGGATGTTCCCCGCGTTCATAGCGGGAGAATGTGCATCCATGTCGATATGTGCAGGCGTGATAGACCGTGTGGGGCGTAAGACCCCATATATCGTGGGAACATTGTTCTTCATAGTCGGCAGTGCAATGTGTGCGTTGTCTACGGACATGACGTTCTTCATAATCGCAAGGGCGATCCAAGGGATCGGTGCAGGGCCTGTCATAGTGACCTGTGTCGCACAGATATTCTTCACCGTCAAAGACCCTAAGTACAGGTACATCAGCAACGGTATCCTTTCCCTCGGATTCGGTGGCGGTATGCTGATGGGTATATTTGCAGGAAGGATAGCTGTGAACACCATCGGATGGGCTAACTTCATGTGGGTCGTCCTGATCGCACAGGCCGTTTTGGCCGTCCCCTGCATGCGCGTCCTGAGCGTAGGCGAATGCAGTAAGAAGAAGTCGGACGTCTTCGGAGGAATACTGCTCGCGGCCGCATCGAGCGTGTTCATCATCTATCTCGAAGGGGCGTATCTGATAAAGGATCTGTCCAATGTGTGGGCTTTGGTAGGACTTGCCGTCCTTCTTCTGTTGGTGATACTGTTCATCGTCGTGGAGAAGTTCAACCCGGATTCGATATTCCACCGTACGTTGGACAACCGTAAAATGATGGCGGCATCCCTCATCATGATCATACTCTTGGGTGCCATCGACATGGGAACCGTGGGGTGGATGGTCAAACTGGCACTGTTCACTTACGATATGGACATCCTCCAGGCCCTTCCGTATTTCATCATGCTTGTACTAGGAGCGTCCGTCACGGCGATCGCCGCATCCAAGTTGATAATCAAGACCGGACAGGCGTTCTGGTTCATTCTTTCGGCGATCCTGACCCCTATAGCATTGCTTTATGTCGCAGACATAAAATCCACGGACCCTCCGTACATGTTGGCGGTCCATCTGTTCCTTATCGGTCTTGCCATCGGTTGTCTCGTATCGCTTATCAACGCCACCATCCAGAACCGTACCGACGGCGACTCCAACGGAGGATACATGTCGTTCGCACTGATGGTACGTACCGCGGCCCTGTGGTTGGGTTACAACCTGTACCAGGCCGAGGCGGACATAGTGTTCAAAAGGGAGCTTGGCTCGACGATGGACCATTGGAACTCCGTACTGGGTATCAATCTGCCTTGTGACAGTAACCTTGCAAGTCTTCTTGCAACCCCTCTCGGAGATGCATTGAGGATAATCCCCGGATTGACCGACAGTATCGCGGACACCTACGTGTTGGGGGTCTTCAACGGTTTCTCGGTCATGGGTATACTGTTTTTCGTTATCGCAGTCATAGTGACATTGGCTCTCGCAAGGGGCCCCAAGGTGTATTGAGGTGAGAAGATGGAATTTAAAATATGTTCATGCAGGAATCTTCTGATGGCCCTTTGTGCAATAGTCCTGGCCCTGGCCGTTCTTGCCATGGCCGATTGTTCGGATGCGGACCCCTCTGTGGATCTCGGGGAGAAGACCATCAGCGGGGAGTACGTCCTCTCGGAGGACGAGGTGTTCGATGACGGTACTGTCATCGTCATAGAAAGTGGAACGAAGATCGTGCTCGCGAACCATACCCTGGACCTCGGCAAGGGTTCCCATGTGTTCATCAAAGGGGCTTTGACGGTCGTCGGTGAACACGGGTCATCGATCATTGTAGGGGCGGGGACCATGGTCTTCGGGGACAATATCCTTGCCGTTCCTCTGGAGAACGATGTGACTGTTTCTTTCGCAGGAGTCCTTTCCATAGAGTCCATGTTCTATGATTATTCCAGAATATCCTATGTGCCAGAATCTCCGTTGTCCCAATTGAACGTCACTACCGAGCTCTTCGGCAAGGAGTGTACTTTCTATTCTTTAGCCATGGTGTCGAACATCCATCTGGAAAAGGATTCACCGTCAGGGATCCTTCCCGATGTGATCCTCACCATCGAGTCACTGCAGTCGGGGGTTATGTTCGTGGATAACGACAACACCGTGACCGTGGACCTGGAAGCGGACCCCTTCGCCACACCTACTTTGAGGATCGTTTCATCAAATGGAAAACTGACCATCGATAAGTTCAATGTCAAACAGGTGTCTGTATCGTTCCTCAATCACAGGACCGGCCTTGAAAGGACGATCGCGTTGGAAGGCATCGGTTCGCCGGACATATCGATCGAAAAGGTGGACGAGTCCCTTGTTCTGAACCTTTCCCTTGGTCTGAGAAAGATGACCTATACCGAGATGAAAGACGGTTCGGTAGAACATATGTCTGTGGCAGAGTCCGTGGTCCTTACAGCGTCCTTCGATATCGGACAGCTGATGTCCGGTTCCTATGGTTCGTTGGAGTCCTGGATTATCTCCGTTCTGCAACCCGATATGTCCATCAAGGCGACGGCTGAAATGGTGACCATCCATGAAAGTCTGGAATCGGAGTATGTCGTCCTTGAAAAGGTCTCTGTCGAGTTTGTCTCGAACGAAGGGGCATACGGCATGGTCCTGTCCTTCAATACCGGAACGGACCGCTATGATGTGACGGTATCTGGATTGAGGATCGATGCCCTGAGTCTTTCGGAAGGTTACCTCCTCAACGCCTCTTTCAAAGCGGACCAGGCGACCGCAAGTATCCAGTCCGGAGAAAAGCTCTCCCTGTACTCCATCAAGGACATGACCTTGGAAGTGTCTTTATTGGACTATCTGAGCCTCCGTCACATCTTCTCGATCAATGGAAAGATAACCGTACAGAACCTCGTAGACAACTGCGAGTATACCGTGTTGGGTATGGGTCATGCCGAGTTCCGTCATGACCTGTCTGAGAAAGCGGACGCTTCCGCGGACAATTTCACGGTAGATCTGAGGAAGGCAAGGAACGGTCTTAACACGGCTACGTTGGAACTCGACAGGATGAAGGGTACCGTCATTGCATCGGAGACCTCCGTATCCGTGGATTTCGAGAATGTGACCCTCTATTTCGAGACCGATGGTGAGCTGACCACCGAGTGGGATCTTTCGGTACTGGTGTCCGATACCCATTCCAAATTGTTGCTATCCGCGGCTAAATTCCAGTTGTCGGTGCCCTATTCCAATGAACGTTCCAAGGGAACCGTTCAGTTCGATGTCCTCAAACGTGGGGAATACTACTCTACCGACTCCGCCTGTATCGAAATGCAATACAATTTCACTCTGTCCACCGGAGAGTTGCAGATCAGGACCAAATACGATCTTACGGGGTACGATGCATGGGTGACGGTCGATTCCGATTTCATCAAAATACCTGGAAAAGGCCATTATATGGTGAAGACCGAGGATATGGTAGGCTCTTCCATGCTTGTCATCCTCCCCAAGGCGGATTCAATCGAGGTCGGCATATCGGCTGCTCTGAACACTTCTGTGAAGGCGGACATCGAATACTATGGGATCAACGTCTCCCTTGCAGGGGAGGGCCTCTTCCTGAACATAGGGAACACCTCTAAGGTAATAGTGTATGTCAACGTCCCCCATGCCGGCGGTCTGGTCGGTGCTGTTTCGAAAATGGCCGAAGGGGACTTCAAAGCGACCCTTCGTGGAACTCTTACGATCGACAACGCCACGTTGGTAAGTCATCAGGAGAAATCGTTCCAGAGGGAATATAACGACATGTTCGTCAAGATAGGTGCTTTGGATGTGGATATGAAACGCGGTGACCGCCTCACCATCACAATGGACGATACCCAACTTTTCGCCAAAGCCCTTGATGGAACCGTACATGAAAAGTTCTTGTCCCACTTCGTTACCGAGAAGGATCTTTCGGAAGGAGGAAACACCAACGCCGATGCTGCAGCTGCATGGATGATCGCGTTCATCGTAGTGATCGTAGCGGTTTCCGTCTGTTCCATGGTAGCCGTGGGAATCTACCGTCACAGGCATTGAAACTACTTACCGGTCTCCTAAAACGAGGCCGGGTCTTTTAATCTCCAACACAACGGCCTATACGATTCGAATCGATTAAGGGGAATCCTTTCTTTCGAATCTACGTGTATGTAAAATGAGACATAAAACTTGAACTTGAAGAATCTAAAAAAGAATGGTAGCGAGGGATCGATTTGAACGATCGGTCTCCGGGTTATGAGCCCGACGGGATATCCTGGCTACCCTACCTCGCTATGATTTCCCCCACACATAACTATTATAAATAGTTAAGTGTGGGTTAATATATGTTTACAAGAACTTCTTAAGGAACATGAGGTCGTCGATCTTACCTTTGATGACGACTTTCTTGGTGAGGTACGCCCTCATGGGTTTGAGATCTCCGTTAAGGAGTTTCTCCATGTTCTCGGGGGTGGCGATAAGGGTGATGTCTGCACCGTCGATTCCCTCTGCTTTGTAGTCGAGGACTTCTGCGTTCTCAAGCCTCATGGAGTATTTTTCCTCACCGAGGTCGATGCAAAGGCTCTTTTTGATGTCCTTGACTTCGGACTTGACAGTCTCGTCTTTGAGTTTGTTGTTGATCTTGTCAACAAAACTCTGTATCTGTGCTTCTAGAGTCATCTGTATCACCAATCGCTTATCTTGGTCATCCGTTTACTGGATAACATCTTTTTCACGGGTTCCCAGGATGTGCGTGTATGTGGCGGTGCAATGTTGTTTTCTTTAATCCATTTTTCTATAAACTCCACGGTTGTCTTATCGCTGGGATATCCGGACCCTATATCGCAGTCGAATTCATTCCTAAGGTCGTCCAACATCCTGTCGCGGGTGACCTTCGCCATGATGGATGCAGCTGAGACTACAGGGTACAACGCATCCGCCTTGTGGGCCGCTATAACACGTCTTCCGTCCGTTTTGGTGGACATTATGTTTCCGAACCTTTCGGTATTGACATCGGGACAATCCGCGTATACGACGTCCGCAGGGTGTTTCATAACGGCCTCTACGAACAGGTCGAGCTCGATCATGTTAAGTGATTTCACTTTCATCTGTGAATCGATCTCTTCAGCGGAAATGGGGACGGTCACCCACATAGGTACAGCATCGGAGATTTCGTCGTAGAGCCTTTCCCTTGCCTTGGCCGTCAGTTTCTTGGAATCCTTCACACCGATGGACTGCAATACGGAATCGTCCTCGCAGAATACCGCTCCGATCACCAACGGTCCGAACATAGGGCCTCTGCCGGCTTCGTCAACACCGCACATCATCATGGACCGGAGGTATGCATATGTTGATTTGATTGTATCGTTCAGTAACTATTTTGTTGGTTGACATACATGATTTAAGTAATCTCTGTATTTCCATCCCTCATGGCATTGAAGTGCGACGTACAATACGGTAAGGGTTCTTCCGGTTTCAAACTTACCAAGGTAGGTGTTTCCGGTGTCCGCAAACCCGTACTTATCGAAAGGGCAGACAACAGCCCGCTTAACCGTGTGATCAACTGTTCCTTTGACATATACGTCGATCTTCCCGCCGCACAGCGTGGCTCCCATCTTTCCAGGAATGTAGAGGTCCTCAGACAGGTTGCAGAGGAGACCGCTTCCAAACCTGCGAAGAGTGTGCAGGACCTTGCCGTGGAAATGGTCAAGAACCTTCTTGTAAAGCACGAATACGCTGAGAACGTCTACGTCAACGTCCTCGGAGATTACTACAAGTCGACCAAAACCCCTCAGGGCCGTGACACCCTTGAGATCTACACCCTTATCGCCGGTGCTAACGGTACCAGGGACGGTCAGATCTGGAAGACCGTGGGAGTCGATGCCATCGGTATGAGTGCATGCCCCTGTGCACAGGAGACCGTAGGGGAGATGCTCAACGTGGAGAATCCCGGATTCCCCATGATGACCCATAACCAGAGGAACATCTGCTCCATCGTCCTTACCATGGACCAGTCTATTAATGTAGAGGTGGACGACCTTATCGATCTTGCGGAGAAGTCCGTGTCCTCTCCCATCTATGAGCTTCTTAAAAGAGAGGATGAGGGAAGCGTGGTCATCAATGCCCACAACAACACCAAGTTCGTGGAGGACGTCGTCAGGGCAGGTCTGACACTCATCACCCACAACTACACTGATCTTCCTGATGATGTCGATGTGTTCGTTTCCAGTGATTCGGAGGAATCCATCCACAAGCATAATGCATATGCGGAAAGGTCTGCCACTCTCGGTGAACTCAGAGAGGAACTGGCACAGAACATTAAAGCACTTTAAATGAGGTTGAGGTAGGGGGTTCCCCTACCTTCACTCCTCTTCAGAACAGAGTTCCAGTTTTTTTCCGAGGATGTTCTTGTCCTCGATGATGACACCAGGCGGGCACTGGAGACCGTCAAGGTGTCCGGTCCAATAGACGACGATACCGGGACCGAAGATCTCGGTATACGGGATGAGCTGTTTTTTGGCATTGGTCTTGAATTCGATGCTGTCTCCGAAGGAGGCTTTGCTCTCGATCCAATAGATCTTCTGCCCTTCGAACATCATAGGTACCGCAAGGAGGCAGTCGGGGGTCTTTCCTTTGGCCCCTTCGGTGCGTCCTTCGTCCTCGGTATGGTATTCGATGCCTTGTTCGTCCAACCAGTCCCAGAGGAACCCTTCGCCCCATTTTCCGCGTATACGGGCCTTTTCGTTGGCTTCCAACGAATATGCGAGGTCCTTCTGGTTCGCTTCACGGAGTTCCTCGGCGGCGGTCTTGTCGTCAAGGAGCTCAGGATGGCGGACGTACTCCCAGAAGTTCTTACGGCTGGTTCCGTTGTACTGGAATATCATCATTGCCGTAAGGACGGGAGGGAATTTGAACTGCTTGGCGATGTCACAGAACGAGCGTCCGCCCATCCACATCTTGTACATCACCGCGGGTTTTGCCCTATGGTAGTTCTTTTTGACCTCCCTGTTCACCTTCTGGGTGTGTAGGGTTTCGAGGAGGTTCCTTTCGTACCCCTCCTCGATGAACCTGTCGATGTCGTCTACGGTATTGAGGCTGTTGTACAGCCTCTTGTATTCACCGTATTCCATCGTCGATCACTGGAGATTTGCCACGAGGTTCTCGACAGCTGCGAACACGACGTCCCTGACCTGGGAGGTAGGGGGGCAGTAGGCGTTCTCTGCACGTACGAGGAACTCCTCTGCGGTCATTCCGCTGATGACGGCTGCGGTGATCCAGTCGATACGGCCGGTCGCCTCCTCGCCTGCAAGGATCTGTCCACCGATGATCTTGTGGGTGAGCTTGTCGGCGATGACCTTGACGGTGAGCTCTTTTCCGTCGGGGTAGTATCTTGCACGGGTCTTTCCGGTTGCTTTTCCGGTGACGGTGTTGACTCCGTACCAGGAGGCGAGTCCGAGGGACATTCCGGTACCTGCGATCTGTTTGTCTCCGATGATGCTGACCCAGGGGCTGGCGACGGCTCCGAACTGGAGGGTCTTGCCTGCTGCGTTGGAACCTGCGACCCTACCTTCCTTGACGGCGGAGGATCCGAGCTGGCTCATGGTGGGACCGTCATAGACTGCGGACTGGCACTGGAGGACGTCACCGCAGACGAAGATGTCGGGGCAGAGCCTTCCCCTCTTGTATGCCTGGAGGGTGGGTGCCGCACAGATGGCTCCGAGCTGTCCGATGTCGAGACCGAGCTCTTTTGCGAGGTCGGTGTTGGCACGGACTCCGGTGGCGAAGACGACCATGTCGCAGGGGCACTCTACACCGCCGGCGTTGACGGCTTCGACCTTGTCCTTTCCGATGACGCCCTGTACGGGGGTCTTCATCATGAACTTGACACCTTTCTCCTCGAGGTATTTCTGGACGGGTTCCGCCATGTCCTTGTCGGCGATTCTGGGGATGACCTGGTCCATCATCTCGATGACGGTGACGTCCTTTCCGATGTTGACGAGTGCGAGTGCGAGCTCGAGACCGATGACTCCTGCACCTGCGATTGCGATCTTCTGGGACTTCTTGAGGTAGGCTTCGATCTCCTGTCCTCCTTTGACGGTCCTGACGGTGAAGACTCCGGGGAGGGTGGTTCCCTCTATAGGGGGGATGAAGACCTTTCCACCGGTGGCGAGGACGAGGGAGTCGTACTCGTAGGTGACTCCGCCTGCGACGACGTGTTTGGTGACGGTTCCGTCCTTTGCCCTGTCGTTGACAGCGGACTCGACCTTGGTCTCGGTGATGATCTTGATGTTCCTCTCTTTGGCGTACCATGCGGGGTCGTGCATGATCATGTTGTCCCAGGTGGATTTTCCTTCGAGGACCCAGGGGATCATACAGGGGGAGTAAGCGACGTCCCTGTCTTCGGTGAAAACGGTGATCTCAGCTTCAGGGTCTGCGGCCCTTGCGCTCGATGCGGCGGACATTCCCGCTGCACCGGATCCGATGACGATAATTTTCTTGGCCATATTATACCGTCCCTTCATCTTGTGCCTTTTATTTTATGTTTGTCTGGGTCAGGGAATTCTAAACATGTGTTAATATTCGCTAACGTTAAGAATGTAGAACCAATAGCAGTCCTGTTATGAAAGGCAAGAGAGTTCCGAACGAGCTTGAGGCTTCGTGGAAGGAGAAGGACATGTCCGGTCCCAAGACCGTCGATGCACAGGTCCTTATCATGCGTACCAACGGTTGCTGTTGGGCCAAGGCAGGCAGTGGCGGATGCACCATGTGCGGTTACCGTACGGCCTCGCTCCATAACGTCACCGAGGCGGATCTGAACGCCCAGGTCGACCAGGCGCTGTCCAAATACAACGGTGAACCGTTTGTGAAGATATACACTTCCGGAAGCTTCCTCGATACCGAGGAGATCCCCGTCTCTGTCAGGGAGAGGATCTTCAAAGAGTATGCCGGATGCGAGAGGATCCTCGTGGAAAGCCGTCCCGAGTTCATCACCGAAGAGGTCGTGGCGACTCTGCCCAAAAATCTTACCGTCGCACTGGGTCTTGAGACCTCTAACGAAGAGATCCTCCGTACCTGTGTCAACAAAGGGTTTACTGCAGCACAGAGCCGTGAGGCCGCTCTGAGGTTGAAATCGGCAGGTATCGGCGTCAGGACGTATCTGCTCCTCAAACCGCCTTTCCTTTCGGAGTCGGCGGCCATCGAGGATGCGGTCAGTTCCGCACTCTTCGCGGACGAGTTTTCGGACGAGATCTCCATCAACCCGCTGAACGTGCAGCACGGCACCTACGTCGAGAGGCAGTGGAAGAGGGGTGATTTCAGGTCGCCCTGGATCTGGTCCCTTGCGGAGGTAATGAAACGTCTTTCAGGAAACGTCAGTGCCAGACTCATGTCATCACCATCTGGTGGAGGCTCCCAGAGAGGGGTCCACAATTGCGGTAGGTGTGACGAGGAGGCCTTGGCGGCCATCGAGAGGTTCTCTTTCTCCCAGAAAGTTGCGGATCTTTCGTTCGAGTGTTCGTGTAAAAAGGACTGGGACATCTATCTTCGTTCCGAAAAGGTCCTTGGTACCGCAGCAGACATCGGTCGTGGTTTCGAAAACGACCTCATCATCAGGAAGTGATTCAAATGGTTAGCGAAATGACTGAGTTCGACATCAAGAGAGGATGGTTCAGCAAGATCGACGGAGACGGACTGAAGGATATCGTCGAGTCCGTGTTCGGAAGCGTAAGCGTGGAGGGCGACGTCCTTGTGACCTCCTACGGGGTCATGGAAAGGATCGAGACCCGCATCATCTCCAAGAGCGTCCTCGGGCTCCTCACCGTCAACGTAGAGGACACCTCCAAGCTCACCGACGAGGAGATCCTCGGCTCGAAGAGGAAACTCAACGAGTTCCTCGAGAAGGCCACCGGCTTCAACGCCAAGGACCGCCTGAAGAGAGCCAAGGACAAGGCTAAAAAAGGCGAACTTTGAAACTCCACAAGGGCTTCGGCCCTTCTTATTATTATACGCGTAATTAATAATTAGTTACGTACGATGCTTTATATATGACCCCATGTTACCATCGGTTAGATTGGACATACTCTATGTCTGACCAGACACATCGGGCAATGCAGATGCACCCCACATTCATTTCATGTCGGAACGGCGTTTTCGAGATGAATAGGTGTCACGGTCGGTTCATGAAGGCGTTCGTCTGAAATATAGCGCGAGGTTAGCGAAGAGACCCTCGCAGGTATGTGTAAAATATGCCGCAAAGAAGACGCCCAAAGAAGGGATCCAGGGCATTCGGCCCTAGGAAGAGAGCAAAATCACAGATGCCCAGGTTAGATTCCTGGCCCGAGATCAGCGGAGCACCTAAGATTCAGGGATTCGCAGGATACAAGGCAGGAATGACCCACGCATTTGTAGTCGACAAGAGAGCCAAAAGCACCACTTCCGGTATGGAAGTCCAGGTACCTGTGACCGTCGTAGAGGTCCCCCCTATGAAGATCGCAGCAGTCAGGTTCTACGAGAACACCGTCTACGGTCTCAAGACCGCCGGTGAGGTCTGGTCCGCAGACGTCGACCCCCTCCTTGACAGAAGGGTCAACGTCCCCAAGAGGGGAGAGCCCGACTTCGCAAGGTTCGAGAATCTCGATGTAGAAGACGTCCGTGTCCTTGCATACACCCAGCCCAAGCTCATCAGCGGAGTCCCCAAGAAGGTCCCCGACCTAATGGAGCTCAGGATCGGCGGTGGAGTCATCAAAGAGAGGATCGAGTACGCCAAGACCATTCTCGGCAAAGAGGTCACCGTTACCGACTTCGCAGCCGAGGGCGCGATCATCGATGTCATCGCAATCACCAAAGGTAAAGGATTCCAGGGAACCACCAAGAGGTGGGGTATCAAGCTGCTTTCCCACAGGAACAGCAAACACCGCCGTGGAATTGGAAACCTTGGTCCTAAGAGACCCGGATACGTCAGGAGCACCGTTCCTGGATCCGGTCAGGTCGGTTATCACCAGAGGACCGAACTCAACAAGAAGATCATCAAAGTCGGTACCGACGGTAAAGAAGTCAGCCCCAAGGGCGGTTTCATGAGCTACGGAGAGGTCAGGAACACCTACGTCCTCATCCACGGTTCTGTCCCCGGACCCACCAAGAGGCTCATCAGGTTCAGAGATGGAACCAGGATCTCTGCAAAAGCTGACACCAGCGCCGCAGAAGTCACCTACGTCTCCATCGAATCCAAGCAGGGAGCGTGAATTGAATGACCACAACCAACGTATATTCCGTCAAGGGAGAGGTTGCCGGTACCGTCGAGGTCCCCGCTGCATTCGGAACCGAATACAGGCCCGATCTCATCAAGAAAGCAATCCTCGCCGCAGCAGCCAACAGCAGGCAGCCCTATGGACCCAACCCTCTGTCTGGTATGAGGCATTCCGTCAGCACCTGGGGAAAAGGACGCGGTGTCGCCCGTGTTCAGCGTCTCCACGACGGAAGGAAAGCAACCCAGTCCCCTAACAACGTCTCTGGACGCAGGGCTCACCCCCCTAAGGTAGAGAAGATCTGGGCACAGAAAGTCAACAAGAAAGAGGCCAAGATCGCTCGTCTGTCCGCCCTTGCCGCAACTGCATGCGCAGCCTGCGTGAAAGCACGTGGACACAAGTTCGACGACAAGGTCACTTTCCCCATCGTCGTAGAGGATGCCCTCAACGACATCAAGACCGCCGCAGAGGTCAAAGGTCTCTTCGACGCAATCGGAATCGGCTACGATGTCGAGCGCGCAAAGGACGGAACCAAGATCCGCGCCGGTAAAGGAAAGATGAGGAACAGAAAGTACAGGACCCCTGTATCCGTTCTCGTCGTCGTTTCCGACAAAGACAGGACCGCAGCCGTGTTCAAGGGAGCTAACAACCTGCCTGGAGTCCAGGTCGAGGAGATCAGCACTCTCAACACCAGCCTGCTCGCTCCCGGAGGAGACGCAGGAAGGCTCACCGTCTACACCCAGTCTGCAATCGCAAAGATCGGAGAGTGGACCGAATGAAGCAGTGCGAAATACTCATCAAGCCCTATGTCACTGAGAAGGCCCTTAACCTTATGGCAGGAACCCCCGCTCAGAAGCACAAGGACGGAAACAAGATCGAGTTCATTGTCAACAGGGATGCTGACAAGCCCGACATAAAGGCCGCCTTCGAAGAGCTCTTCGAGGTCAAGGTCGAGAAAGTTTGGACCAGAATCCAGAAAGACGGCAAACACGCCATCATCAAACTTGCCGAGGGTTACTCTGCAGAGGATGTTGGAATGAGGGTCGGAGTATTCTGAAGGTGAAATAATGGGAAAAAGACTCATACCGCAGAGAAGGGCCCGTGGAGGCTCCCACTACCGCTCCCCGTCCCACAGACACGTGGACGACATCAGGATTCCCCACTTCGAGGCAGAAGGAGTTATCACTGACCTTATCCAGGCACCTGGAAGGACCAGTCCTCTCGCAGTGATCGAATTCAATGGAAAGAAGAACTACCAGCTCGCCGTCGAGGGAACCAGGGTAGGACAGAAAGTTGTCATCGGTGGAGACGCCATCGTCAACGGAAACATCCTCACTCTCGCCAACATCCCCGAGGGTACCCTCATCCACAACATCGAGGGACAGCCCGGAGACGGAGGTAAGTTCGTCAAGACCGCAGGAACCTCTGCACTCGTCGTCAGCAGGGGAAAAGTCGTTGTTCTCAGCATGCCTTCCGGTGTCCTTAAAGAGTTCAACCCCGCCTGCCGCGCCGTTATCGGTGTCGTCGCCGGTGGAGGAAGGACCGACAAGCCCCTCGGAAAAGCAGGAAAGAACTACCTGACCCTCAGGTCCAGGTCTGTTGCAAACAAGAAGACCAGCGGAGTAGCTATGAACGCTGTCGACCACCCCAACGGAGGAGGAAGTCACCCCCACGTCGGAGGACCCAACTGCCACGGAAGGACTGCACCTCCTGGACAGAAAGCAGGTTTCATTGCTCCCAAGAAGAAAGTTAAGAGGAAGTGATCTCTATGGCAAAGAAAATTATGGGATCCGCAAAGGCTTCGAGGAGAAAATCCAGGAAGAAGGCATCCGCGATCCAGGCGAGAAGGAAGAAAGAGTTCCTGTTCCGTGGCTTCACCATGGAACAGCTTACTGCAATGCCCTTCGAGGAAGTACTTGAGCTTCTGCCCTCCAGGTCCAGGAGAACCTATCTCCGCGGACTCAACTACGAGCAGCAGATCGTGTTCGACAAACTCAACGGAGAAGCAGGCGAGACCATCAGGACTCACCGCAGGGACCTCCCCATCCTCCCCAAGTTCGTCGGAAAGAGCATCAGCATTTACAATGGAAAAGAGTTCGTCGAGTTCGAGATCAAGCCCGAGATGATCGGATGCTTCCTCGGAGAATTCGTACCTACCAGGAAAGCTCCTCAGCACTCCGGACCCGGAGTCGGTGCAACCAGGTCTTCCAAGTTCATGCCCTTGAAGTGAGGTGTCGAAAATGGCTACTAACAAAGGATATACTGTTGTTTCTGACCCTGACACCTCTGCGAAGGCACTGTGCAAAGAGCAGCCCATCTCCCCTAAGTTCGCACGCGAAGTCGCATGCGCAGTCAGGGGAATGAAAGTTCCTCAGGCACAGGCTTTCCTCGAGAGCGTCATTGCAAAAGAGGCACCTGTCAAGCTCAGGAGATACAACAAACGTGTCTCCCACAAGCAGGGAGTCGGACCCGGAAGATACCCCGTAAAGGTCTCCAAGGCAATCCTGGCAACCATCAACAGCGCTGTCGCTAACGCTGACTACAAAGGACTGGACTCCGCAAGCATGGTCATCTCTACCATCACTGTCGCACGCGGTCAGGTTATCCCCGGCCACATGCCCAGGGCACAGGGACGCGCCACCGAGTGGAACCAGGACACTGTAAACATCGAAGTCGTCATTTCGGAGGTTGAGTGACATGGCATCAGAGAGAAAATTCGTTGCTGAGAACGTCCGCAGGGTTCTGCTCAAAGAGTACCTCATGAAAGAGGTCTCCCGCGCAGGTTTCGGTGGTCTCGAAGTACAGAGGACCCCTCTGGGAACCCACGTCCTCCTTACCACCGAGAGGCCCGGACTCGTTATCGGACGCCGTGGTCAGACCATCAAGAACCTGACCACTGTAATCGAGGAGCGCTTCGGATTCGAGAACCCTCAGATCGAGGTCAAAGAAGTCGAGGACGCATCCCTTAACGCACAGATCATGGCCGAGAAGCTCGCCTTCTCCCTCGAGAGGGGCTGGCACTTCCGCCGCGCAGGACACGCAACCCTTAAGAGGGTCATGGACGCCGGAGCACGCGGATGCTACATCATCCTCGCCGGTAAACTGAGCGGACAGAGGCACAGGACTGAGAAGTTCAAAGAGGGATCCATCAAATACTGTGGAGACCCCAAGATCCAGTTCGTCGACCACGGATTCGCCGTCGCTACCCTCAAGATGGGAGTCATCGGTGTCACCGTCGAGATCATGCAGAAGGAAGCCAAACTCCCCGCCGAGATCACTGTCCACGACAAGACCAAGGCTGCCGAGATCCTTCCTGAGCTCTTCAAGATCGAGACCGCATCCCAGTCCAAAGATGCACAGGAGGTAGAGTGAAATGGCTGCACTTAAAATCGCAGACATCAGGAACATGTCCGCCGAGGAGCGCAATGAGAAACTCAAAGAGCTCCGCAGCGAACTCATGCACGAGAGGGGAGTCTCCGCAATGGGAGGCGCACCCACCAGTCCCGGTATCATTCGCTCCATCAGGACCAGCATCGCCCGCATTCTGACCGTACAGAAGGAGGAGGAGAAGCTCTGATGTCTGAGATCTGCCCTAAATGCGGCCTGCCGAAAGAACTGTGCATGTGCGAGGAGATCGCACGTGAGCAGCAGAGTGTAAGAATCTCTATCGACAGCCGTAGATACGGAAAGACCGTCACCGTCATCGACGGTATCGACGGCAACGACATCGACATCGCCGACCTCGCAAAAACTCTCAAGAGCAGATGCGCGGCCGGAGGTACCTGCAAGGACGGACGTATCGAACTCCAGGGTGACCACAAAAAGAAGGTCAAACTCGTATTGGAAGAGATGGGATTCCGCACCGAAGTAAGGTAATCCAGATGAACAAAAGCGATATCATGAGATCTGAACTTATCGGCCTCGATGTGCTTGTGCTGTCAGCGCCCTTTTCCGGAATTTCCGGCAGAGTGGTCGACGAGACGAAAAACACGTTCACCATCGAATCGGCCGGAACTGAGAAAATGGTCCCTAAATCGGGCCATAAGTTCAGATTCACGTATCACAACGAGCAGATAGACATTGAAGGAAGCAAGATCCTTCACCGACCTGAAGACAGAATGAAAAAGGTTA
>JAKSHW010000120.1 GCA_024399195.1 archaeon
GTTATAGTATGTGTATACATAACATATTCTTAAAAGTTATTTTTTATCAGTTCCTAATCCGTCACAGCCAAGCTTCCTTGATCTTCCTGATGATATCTGGGTCTGTACACACTCCCTTGGTGGGACCAGGTATGTATGGGCCGTTTTTCTCACGGTCTTCGATGGCCTTCATCAGATTCGCTACTGCTTCGGGAGTATCGATCACCATGGTCTCGTAGAATGATTTTGTAGCCATATCCTGCCTCCCTTGAAATCAGTATGATGTAGGATATAAAAATGATTACTGCAGTTAGTGACGTAATATCAGATAAGGATCAAAAACTGATGGTTCTGAAAATCACAGAAATCCAGAAGTGGAACTAGTATAGGATTTGAACCCCCAACCGCCTGATTACAATGTATATAAAAAGGTTTCGTAACTTATTTTATAGTCAATATCTTGAATATTATCAACTATATAATATATATGACGCGATATCGTCCATATCTCTTCTCATATGACTCTCTGATTGTTATCACCTTTCCGTTAAGCAGTATCACTTCTCGGGGGCTATCTCTATTTTCTCTCGGAGATTCATTCGCTAATATCTCATGCTTGGGAAACCGCATCTTCGATGTTTCCACAGTACTTCAGGATGACTTCTAGAATTTGATGGTCACTCGGCATAAACAAGTACTCTCTCTTTCAGGACGTTATGTTCGAACTCTCCTTTGATGCTACGACTGGAAACCAGATCCACAGTACCGAATTGTTCCTCAAGGTCGTTCAACAAACCGCACATCTGAAATGCGGACATACCTTTCTTCGGAACTATTAGAAAATCATAATCGCTGTCCGGGGTTCCATCGCCTCTCGCACGGGATCCGAAAAGATAGATCTCGTCGACAGGATATCTAGCGGCAATCGGTTTGATCAACAAACGAATCCTGTCGAGGACATCCTTGGATTCCAGATAAGACCTAGTATGCTGATCCATGAATATCCACCACAATTACTGTATTTATCATTGTTCAACCCGGATTGTGCACGAAAAGATTTAGTGATGAGAGCGGGGATTTGAACCCCCGACCGCTTGATCACAGGTCAAACGGTCGTTTCAGGTTTATTCGAACACCATTCCGATGGATGCCATCTGGTCGGTGAATCCGGGATAGGACACGTTCCAACAGGCGTCGTTCTCCATGGATATGGGGCCGTCGGATACCAACGAGGCGACGGAAGCGGCCATCATCATCCTGTGGTCGCCGTTGTGTTCGATCCTCCCGCCGTGGAGTCTTTCCACACCGTTGATGATACATCCGTCATCGGTTCCGGTGATGTCCGCCCCGAGCGTGCGGAGCATCTTCTCGGTCAGGGCTATCCTATCGGATTCCTTGAACCTGAGGTGGGGTGCACCGTAGAGTCTGCTTTTTCCTTTCGCAGTGGAAAGGAGTACCGCGACTATCGGGAAGAGGTCGGGTATGTCGCCCATGTCGATCTCCGCTCCTTCGAGGATACCGGTGTTGCTGCAGGTGATCTCGTCGTCATGGACCTCTATCCTGCATCCTACCTTTTCCAGGACATCGATGATTTTCCTGTCCCCCTGGGGGTCGGACATGTCCATGCCCCTGACGGTGACCTTTCCTGCGATACCTCCTGCGACAAGGGGGAAGGCGGACGAGGAGAAATCGGCAGGTACGCGGTAATCGACGGGCCTGTACGCCTGGGGTTCGGCATGGTATACGTTCTCCTTCTCCGTGACCGTCACTCCGAACCTGGACATCATCGTGGTGGTGATGTCTATATAGGGTTTGGAGACGAGATTCCCCGTTATCCTTACGTCCATGGGACGTCCGGTGAGGGGGGATGACATTATCAGGGAAGAGACGAACTGGGAACTCACGCTTCCGTCGATGCAGAGTTCGCTACCCGTTATGGGACCGTGGACGGTGAGGGGAGCCTTCCCGTCGTTGGATGTGCATTTCACGCCTGCTCTGGAAAGCGATTCGAGGAGGGGACCCATGGGTCTCTTCTGTATGGAGGCATCCCCTGTAAGGGTCACGTCCTTGTCGAAAAGGGATGAGATGCCGGTCATCAGACGCATGGTGGTCCCGGAGTTGAGGACATCGATGGTCCTGTCGGGAGCATGGAGCTTCTCGCATTCCACCATGACGTGGTATTCGTATTCCGTCACCGTCGCACCCATTGACCTTACGGCGTCCATGGTGGCGCGGGTGTCGAAGGAGAACAGGGGGGAGGAGACCTTGCATCTGCCCTGTGAAAGGGCGGAAAGGATTATCGCACGATGGGTGTGGCTTTTGGACGGAGGCGGGGAGACCTTTCCTTCGGCCTTTCCTCCTTTGAAAGTGATGTCTGTCATTTTATCTGGTCTCCGTTACAAGTGTGTTGCAGGGGAGTTTCTCGGCGAGTTCTTTTCCTTTACCGGATTCGGTCACCACGGCCACTGCAGGACCTGTTCCGGAGATCCCGGCCGCCAACGCCCCCAGTCCGAGGGCCTTGTCGATGATTCCGGTGTCTTCACCGGTGACGCGTGCGATGAGCTTTCCGTTGAGCGTAAGGGCCTTCAGGACGTCCGTCTCGGCTATCGCCTTGATCTCTTCCATCTCCGGGGCCACGGCTTCGTATTCTGCACGGGGAACCTTTCTCTTGGTGTATTCCGGTGTGCAGAGAACGACGTCGTACTTTCCGAAGGTGGTCTGTTTCAGGACCTTGTTCTCGTAGTTGTTCGTCACGATGTATCCGCCGAACTCGCATCCACAGGCATCGTCGAAGGAACCTGTCACAGTGACCTTTCCTTCTTTTGCACATTCGACCCCGAGGAGGACGAGTTCCATGTCGTCAATTTTGAAACCATGGTGGTCGAACACCGCATGGAGAATGGCGTTGCATACCGAAGAGGAGCTTTTCAGTCCCCTGGAGGGAGGGATGTCCGATCTGATGACCAGGATGTATCCTACCGAAGTATCCTTGCCGGCGGTCTCCAACGCACGGCGTACACAGATACGTGCGAGGTTGTCATCGGGCTGTTCCGCACCGATTATGGTGACCTTCTGTTCGGTACCGGTCTCTTCGTATTCGGCCTCGGTGACCATGGCGGTCCCGATGACCGCACCTGTACCGCTGACGATGCCGTTCAGCACCGAGATGCATCCATGGGAGATCCCCCTGCCGGTCAAAGTATCGCCTTCCTCATGATCTCGGTGTCGGGTTTCCTTCCGAACCATCTCTCGAAAGACACGGCTCCTTGGCCGACGAGCATGTCCCTGCCGTCCGCTACGGTGCATCCTGCGGATTCGGCCTTTGCGACGAGCTGCGTCTTCCTGTTGTAGACCATGTCCATGACCGCGATGTCTTTGGTGATCTCCGATAGGTCGAACATGTATTCCGAATCCTCTTTCATTCCGATGGGCGTGCAGTTGATCAGTGCATCGTAACCTGACAGGCTGCATGAACCGGTGGTCTCACAACCCATCTCCTTGGAGATGGTCGCGGCGGCCTCTTTGTTACGTGCCAGCATCGTGGTTCTGCATCCTGACCGTATGGCCGCATATACCGCGGCACGGGATGCACCGCCCGATCCGAAGACGAGGACGTTCTCGCATTCGGAGAGTTTCTTTCCGGCCCTTTCGAACGCATGGAGGACCCCTGCGTAGTCGGTGTTCGTGCCGATGAGCTTTCCGTCTTTGTTGACTATGGTGTTGACCGCCCCCATGTCCTTAGCGGCACCTTCGACCTCGTCGAGGAAGGGGATGATGTCCTGTTTGTAGGGGATGGTGACGTTCATTCCGGAGATGTCGTATTCCCTGATGACCTTGTCCACGTCTTTGAGATCGGGGGAATCGAATTTCAGATACAGTCCGTTTATACCGGCGGTCTTCATGGCGGCACCCTGCATAACAGGGGAAAGCGAATGTCCGAGGGGATGACCGATGATACCTACGATCCTGCAGTCGTCGCCGAGGACCTTCATCTCTTCGGCGCTCAACTGTCCTTCGGCGGTTTTCTTTCCCACGTATCCGAAGGAGAAATCGTTGCCGAGAAGGACCTGTCTTATGCGTGTGACGGTACCTATCTCCCCCATACCCAGTATCAGGTGTTTCCTTTCTGTGGTGGAGGCGACCTTGAATATCGTATGCAGGTCCGAGAAAGAGTTCACCTTGCATGCGCACTTGGAAAGTTCCTGGTCGCCGTGGGACATGATCTCCCTGAGGGTTTCTTCCGAAGGTGTCTTTTCGAAATCGTGGACGGAACGGATCTTCCTGAAAGGGATGGCATCGTCCGATTCACCTATGTCCACGAGTCCTTTGAAATCCCCGGGGACCTTCGAGATGTCCTTTCCGGCCAATGTGATGATAGTGTTTTCCGAAAGATCTTCCGGAAGGACGTCGAAGACGTCCAACCGGAGTTCGTGCATGTCGGCGTCCGCCATAACTTCCGGGACGGAGCCGTACGAAGCGCAGACACGCATGTATCTCACTTCTCCGTGATTGTCTCCTCGATCCTCATACCGAAGTGCCTGCCTCCGGTGGTGAGGTGTGCGAGGATCTTGTCACCGACCTTGACCTTGGTAACGGACGTGGAACCCTGGGGGTTGACGACCTTGATGGTCTCGGCGTTCTGAAGGACGACGTTGTAGGACTTCTTGCCATCGGTGGCGGTCACAAGGAGGAACGGCCTCACTTCGACCTTGGCCCTGCCCACGGAGGCGGTCCTGGTGTTTCCTTCCCTGTCACAGAGGGTGACGGGGGCTCCGGCGGAAAGCTCGGAGAGGTATCTGGTCTTTCCTCCGGGGACCATGCAGTACATGTGGACCGCACCTGCGTTCACCCTGAAGGGCCTGGTGGCCACGTAACCGTTGCTCTCGCTCTCGCTCTGTATAAGGAAGAGGCAGCTCGAGGAAGATCCGCAGAGCATACCCTCTCCGGGCTTCATGAGGCAGCAGGTGTCCACACAGACCCTGTCGCCCATCTCGATAGCCTCGATGGAGGTGACCTCTACCTCGGTGAGCTCCACAGGCTCGGAGACCGTGAGGATATCCTTGAACCTGCCGATCTCACGGAAGTCTTCGGTCTGGATGACGACACCGTCCACTCCCTTCTCCATGGTGGTGAGGTAGAGCTCCGCCTCTTCTTTGTTGGAGGCGATGGACATGATACGGGTACCTGCGAGTCTGAACTTGGCGATCATGTTCTCGAGGGGGATGATGGTCCAATCGGAGGTGTCCACGATGATGGTCTTCTTCTTTCCTACGAGGTCGAGGACCCTGTCCTGTGCTTCGGGGGTATCGATTACGGCGAACTCCACGGAGTCGTCGATAGGTTTACCCTCTTCGAAGTAGATGACCTCGTCGAGCTTTCCCATCTCGGCGAAGGCCTCATCGCCTTTCCTGAGGATGAAGCATGAGATGCCGTTCTCCAGAGCGGTGCTCACGATGTTCTTTCTGTCCTTTGCATCCTCGGGCAGGTCCGCCCTCACGAATATCTTCTTTCCATCCATTTCAATCACAGGAATTTGGCTGCTTCTTCGACGGAATAGTCCTCGAGGACGATCTTGGAGATCGCCTTGGTTATTCCCTCGACGTTCTTGTTCTGGAACACGTTTCTTCCGATGGACACTCCCTTTCCTCCGGCCTCGATGGAGTCGTGTACCATCTGGAGGATGTCCATGTCGGTGTCCATCTTGGGTCCGCCTGCGATGACGA
>JAKSHW010000121.1 GCA_024399195.1 archaeon
CCACGGATTCTGAAAATACCTCAACACAAGGTCTGACGACGTACCGTATAACGTCCACGACCGATACCATACCAATGAGCCAGTATCCGACTTTTCCAAATATCGGATAAATAACGGTCCCCTGTGTCCGACGACGATCGCGGACACAGGAATGTCGTTTCAACGGTAGAATGCCACAGAACCGTAACCGACAACGGACTCCTTGTCACCGGAACACTCGGAGGAATCGGTCTGCCTGAGAACGGTCCCGGGAATGGAATTGGATGCCAACATCGCCGTGGCTATGGGTCCGTATCCGCATACAGTGAGATTGTTCCTCCTGACTATGTCGTACACCTCGTCCACGTTTCCGCTGGCGACGGCTGCAAGGAACTCCCTATCGGCCGTATCCGCAAGGGATTTGGGGGCGTAGTGGACGAGATCGCTGGAGGCTATCACGACTACGTCATGACCTGCGCAGGCCGTTCTAATGGCGTTTGCGAGCCTTTCTGCGGACTGTTTGTTCTGTCTTCCCATGATGATAGGTATCACCTTGGGATTGGGATCGATATACTGAAGGAAAGGCAACTGAACCTCGATAGAATGTTCCCTGACGTGTGCGCGAGGATCGTCGGGAATGAGCTGCCTGAGTTTCATAGCGATCTCCTGGTGGACACGGCAAGGTCCGAGAGGGGTATAGAAATCCTCACTGCTCATCACGAACTCGTAAGGCACCCCGACGTGGTCGGGACCGATGACGATGTACGCCTCGGGAAGACCGTCTTCCGCCAATGCCTTGTAAGTGTAGGCGGCACAGGATCCGGAATAGCAATAACCTGCATGAGGTGCCACAAGGGCGGATATCCTCCTTCTTCCTTCGGCCCTCTTAGGTGCCCCAGGACCGGCCCTGAAGGAATTTTCGATGGCGGTTTTTAGGATATCTGCCTCGGACGGATAGAATGTACCAGCAACAGCGGGAACGCGCATAAAAGGAGTAAAGAAACTCGGATAGTAAATCGTTTGTATGGGAGGGTGGCCCCCCGAAGGGGGCGGATACCCTCAGTATTTTGCCTCGAAGTCCTCGATGGTGAGTTTGTAGTCTGCGGGGTCTTTGAGATCTCCGCGGGCGATAAGGACTTCCCTGGTGAGGAGCCAGTAGATGCATGCGAGGGAGCGCCTTCCTTTGTTGTTGGTGGGAACGACAAGGTCGACGTTGCGGGTCTCGTTGTTTGCATCGCACATGGCGATTATGGGGATACCGAGGTTAAGGGCCTCAGCGAGAGCCTGTTTGTCTGCTGCAGGGTCGGTGACGACGAGCACATCGGGCTCCATGTATGCGGGGTTGATGGGGTTGGTAAGGGTTCCGGGAACGAAACGTCCTGCGAAGGCGGGTGCTCCGATTGCCTTGGAGAACTCCCTTGCGGGCCTCTGTCCGTACTGCCTAGCGGATGCGACAAGAATCCTCCTGGGGTCGAAGCCTGCGAGGAAGTGAGCTGCAGCCCTGATCCTCTCGTCGGTCTTCTTGATGTTGAGGACGTAAAGTCCGTCCTGCCTGACCTTGTAGATGAAGTCTTTCATGTCGGCGCTCTTGTACTGGGTTCCGATGTGGACACCAGAGGTAAGGTAGACATCCTCGGTAACAAGGAGTTCGCCGTCAATAACCTGAGTATCTTCGAAATCGCTCATGTCTATGCCTCTTAGTTAGGTACAACCGTGATCGGGACTACATCGTTTGCAAACTCGAGGAGCGCGATATCGATGGGGTCGATCATAGTCTCCGGATAGTCGATGAGAACAGGTGCACCGTAGGATATCTGGAGTGCACGTGCACCGATGATCCTCGCTTTTTCAAACCTCGTGTATTTCATTTTCTCACACCATACGGAATTAAGAGCCGTGTATCCACAAGCGCATTATAAAGGTTGTGCGCCTAGTTAGTATAAACCACAAATAACGCACGCGCGTATATTATAAGGGGACGAGCCGACGAATATATTAACGGCGTTGGGAATCCTTTGTCAAGATGACCGACGAGCTGATTACCTGTGCCGCCGCACTGTTCCGCATAAAAGGAAAGGACGTCCTTACCGAAAAAGAGTTCACGCTGACCGCATCCATAGATCTGAAATGGGTGTCAAACAAAAGTGCCAGTATCCTCATGAACAGAATGGTGGACGGAGGAATCCTCGTTAAAAAGAACGGTCTCCTGAAACCCGGGATGGACTTTTCAACGGTACCTGTACCGATAGCGTACACCCCATCCCAGGAACTTAAGAACTCCCTCAGCGCCCCTGCAGAGACCCCTGAGAAACCCAGAACCGTGGAGAAAAGGGAGGATCCTGCGGACATGTTCCCCGAACTCATGGACATCGCGATGGAGCACGGCATAGAGAAAAGGACATTCGTACCCGAATGCAACTCGGTGAAGAAGAAACTGGGTGTTAACATGTGCACCGCGGCGCTTCTCGTGCTTAGGGACGCAGGTGTCGATATAGGTGGACTGACCGCCCGGGTGTACACCCAGACGGTCGAGAACCGTTAGAACGGATAACTGGTTTACTTCTCTTCCCTGATGAAGTTGGCGAGGGTCATTCCGGAGGACTGCTTTCCTCCTCCGACGACACCCTTTCCGCTTACGGTCTCCCTGAGGGAGACGTTGAGGGCCTTCTCGATCTTGATGATGATCTTGTCGTCAGGAATGAGGGCCTGGGTCTCGATCTTCTTGATGGTTCCTTCCTTCTCACCGATGGAGGCCGCGAAGTCCTTGTCGCTCATACCCTTCTTTTCACGGGCCTTGCGGATGATCTCACCGTAGTTCTCGACTACCTCGGTGGCTCCGGCGGTGGCGTAGATATCACGGGTCTGCATACGTCTCTCGCGCTTTTCGAGTCTTTCCTGGATCAGGGCGTTGTTGGCGACAGGGGCGTCTCCGGATCTGGAAGATGCCTTGAATGTGTCACCGAACTTAGAACAGTTAGGACAGAGGTTGAGCTTCGTTCCCTCGACCATCATAGGGCGGGCGGAAGGTACATCCTTACCACACATCTCGCAAATCATGGATGGTAAATAGACAATTCAACTAAAAATATGTTGGATGGGCAACGTGTATCGGATATCTACGCGTAGCATGTCCTACTGTGTACAACCGTCCGTAACGCTATGTGCAGTAGGTAACTTGATAAAAACCACTACTATACACCCCTACAACAAGAAGGGTAGACAATGTCGGAAGAGGAAATTCAAACACTTAAAGACAAGATCATATCCCTCGAAGAAAGGAACGTTCGCCTGATGGAAGACCTCCAGAAATCGGAGAACGAGAAACGTGCCGCGGAAGGCGAGCTTTTCAGAACACAGAAGGAAGCCGCCCGTATCAGGACGGAGCTGGAACGCATCAGAAGCCCTCCCCTTATCATCGGTACTCTTCGGGATGTTCTTCCTAACAACAAAGTCGTCGTGAAAAGCTCTACCGGACCTGATTTCATCGTATCCATCTCACAGCATATAGACGAGAAGGACCTCGTTCCCGGAGCAAGGGTATCACTCAACAAACAGACCCTTTCCGTCATGGAGGTACTTCCCGCACCCCTCGACCCTGTCGTCACCGGTGCCGAGATTCTCGAGAAGCCCAACATAACCTATGATGACATCGGAGGTCTCAAGGACCAGATGAGAGAGCTCAGGGAGGCCGTGGAAGACCCCCTCCTCAGGCCTGAGCTCTATGCAAAGGTCGGTATCGAACCCCCCAAGGGCGTACTGCTCACCGGGCCTCCCGGAACCGGTAAGACCCTCATGGCGAAAGCCGTCGCGAACGCGACCAATGCAACGTTCATCAGGCTCGTCGGATCGGAACTTGTCCAGAAATACATCGGAGAAGGAGCGAGGCTGGTACGTGAGCTTTTCGATCTTGCGAAACAGAAAGCACCTTCGATCGTGTTCATCGACGAGATCGATTCAGTCGGTGCCAAAAGGGCGGATGTTGCGACCTCCGGAGACAGAGAGGTCCAGAGGACCCTTATGCAGCTCCTGGCCGAACTCGACGGATTCACCCCCTCCGGAAACGTCAAGATCATCGGTGCCACCAACAGGCCCGATATCCTCGATGACGCCCTGCTGAGACCTGGAAGGTTCGACAGGATCGTCGAGGTCGGACTCCCCGATGTGGAAGGCAGGGAACAGATCTTCAAGATCCACCTTGCACGCATGAACGTCTCCGACAAGGTCTCCGCCAAAAAACTTGCGAAGGACACCGATGGACTTTCCGGTGCCCAGATCAAAAGCATGTGCACGGAAGCAGGTATGCTCGCGATCAGGGACAACCGCGACACCATCACCCCTGCGGACTTCAAATCCGCCAAGAGCAAGGTTCTCGGAAACGGAACCGCCAAGGAAACCAAGGTCCCTGCGTTCCTGTACAACTGAAACTCCAACCACCGAGGGTCTGTTCAGGCTCTCGGTTTCTTTTACCACTAAGACATCTCCACTGCCATGGCATTAGATCCTAAAGCGGCGGAATACCTTTCGAGAGGTTACTGTCAGGAAACACTGGAACCTAGGGAATGCGAATACCTCCTGACGTTCGGAGACAAATCCCCCGTCGCCAGATTGGCGGTCTCACTCGCCGATCGTCTCAACCACCACATGTGTTCTGAGACGGGTCAGATCATGGCCACCATCGATGTTTCCACAGGCCCCTGCTACAGAGACTGCTCGTTCTGCCGTTGGGGAGAATCCCGTTCACACGATGTGTTCAAGGACATCGAGGAGGACATATTGCTCAGGTACGTGGAAGAGCTCGGAGGGTTCAGCGATGTCAAAAGCATCTGCCTCAATACCTGCGGGGACATGAGCGTGGACCGCCTCGCCGACTATGTGTACACCGTCAAAAAGAATGCCAGAAAAGGAACACAGGTATTCGTGGACACCGGGGAACTGTCCAAAGAAGACTGCATCACCCTGAAGGACGCGGGACTGTACGGAGCCATACACAGCTACAGGATCGGAGAAGGGACCGATACAGGGATAAAGTCCGAAGAACGCAAGGAGACCATCAGGAACCTCGTTTCCGCAGGGATCGCAGTGACGACTGGTGTAGGGCCCATAGGTCCCGACCATATGCCGAAGGACATCGTGAAAACGTTCTTCGAGACCGTAGACCTGCGTTGTTGCAGGTCCATGGTCTACCCGCGTGAACCTGTACCCGGAACCAAGTTCAACCAGTTCGGAAGGATGTCCCCTGCACGCATGGCCCAGATCAGAGCGGTGTTCACGTTGGCGACCTCACGTTACAACCCTCCGGTCAGAGAACCTGCCCAGGGGACCTTCGTCAACGGAAACAACATAGCCATGGCCGAATACAACGGCAATGACAGAAAGGAACAGCTGTATTCCGCAAGAAGGAGACTTTTCAACAACGGTTATGAACGCATACTCAAGGTAGACGGTTCAACCACCAACCTCACATTGGCCTATCTCAGACAGACTGGGTCGGTGTGATTCGAAAGTGAAGGTATCGGGCAAGGGGTTGCGACCCCTGTGCCCGAATTCCAAATGATTCAGTTTTCCCTGTCCGCGTCCTCTCCTCCACTAAGCTGGAGCTGAGCCGCGGCATAGA
>JAKSHW010000122.1 GCA_024399195.1 archaeon
ACCCAGTCGTCGGGGAGGTCCTCGAACCTGACCTTCTCCCTGCTTTCGTCGTATATCTCATCGCATACGGTACAGATGTAGACTGCCATAGACGGGGATACGGGGTTCCGTTCTTTTAACCGTATCTCCGTCCTTGCGGAAAACCGTCGGTTCCTCGGACCTTCCAGTGGGGGAATGTCTGTGAAATCGGATACCAGGATGTGTTCTATCGCATGTTGCAGGTCGGAATCACATCCTGTCCGAATAGTATTATCTATGCGGTATCGGGATTTGGAACATAGATAGAATGACCCGTTTGAAAAACGTAGACATGGTCAAGGGTGTGGCGATCTTCGCCATCGTCATACTCCATGCGATGTACTGTCAGCCGTCCTATTCCACCACCAGCATAGCCTCCTCTCCACCGATAGACTTCCTCTATTCCGGCCTCATAGCGTTCTTCATATTCTCGGGTTATTTCTACAGGCCCGAAAGGAACGCCAAACAGAACATCACGAAACGTATCCTTCAGCTTACGGTCGTTTCCACCGTGCTCCTGTTGGTCCTTCCCTTGATCCTGATGGTCGAATACATGGCCGTCGGTATAGGTGTCTCCGTATCCGATTACGTGGACTGTCTGTTCCTGCTCGTCGGAGGGGACAACGTGTTCTCCGACATAGGTTCCTCTATGTCGCAGAGGGCCATCTGCGGAGTGTTCCCCGGATACTACTACGTGCAGGTGATGATCGTCTCCTTCGTGATGTTCTACCTCATAGCACCCAAGGTGGCCGATTCGATCAGGAACATGGCCGTCGTCATCGCCGCCATGGTCGTGGCTGAGATGGTGCTCATCGGCGTCGTCGGCCTGAAACTCCCGTTCTACGCACAGCTCGCACCCATCGCCACTGCGTTCATGTTCGTGGGTCTCGCCGCCAAGAGATACGGTGTGTTCGAATACCTGCAGGACGGATGGAAGACCCCGAGGTATTGGTACATATTCATCGCGGACCTGGTGGTCTGTGCCATGCTGCTGATGTTCATCCCTCCCGGACACTCCTTCGACAGCAACTACTTCGGAGAGTACGGGGCTTGGTCGGTCGTACCGTTCTTCTTCACGATGGTGTCGTGCGTGTACATCCTCGTGGTATTGGGTTCCCTGGTGTCCAAGGTGCCCCTGGTCAGCGGATTGTTCTGCAGGATAGGTACCCATTCACTCGCACTTCTGCTGTTCCACGCGTTCGTCATCAAGCTTATCACCGTGCCGGTCTACGGCATCACCGCCGAGTCCTGGTTCCCCAAGATGCCGATGGAGGTCTCCATCGCCGTCGCGTTGGTCACCGTGGCCGTCGTCACCGTCGCGGCGGAACTCTACCCCCGTTTCATCTCCAAGTTGAGTAAAGCCTGATGCAAAACCCTTCGGGACGCCGTGGCGGTACAACGTCATGGCGTCTCCCCTTCCTGTCAGATCTGTGTTCTGTATATCCCCGTTCTGAAACGGTTTTAATGTTCCGGAGGGTACAGTCCTCCATGGACAGAAAACAGATCGCAACCGTCCTTACGGTCGTCATCGTCGTCATGGCAGGTGTCCTCTGCTACGGTCTTCTGCGTGACAACGGTTCCGACGATGTGGAAAGGGTAGGTATCATCGGTGCCATGAAGTCCGAGGTCGAGCCCCTCGTCGACGCCATGGACGACAGGAGGTCGGAGACCGTCGCAGGAATGGAGTTCAACATTGGTGTCCTGAAAGGGCATGACGTCGTCGTGGTCCAGTGCGGCATGGGCAAGGTCAATGCAGGCGTATGTGCACAGGTCCTGATCGACAGGTTCGACGTGAAGGCCGTGATAAACGCAGGCGTCGCAGGCACCTTGGACCCGACGCTCGAGGTAGGCGACTACGTCATATCCACCGAGGCCGTACAGCATGATTTCGACGCCTCCCCTATAGATTACAGACGCGGGGAGATCCCCTATACCGGACACGTGGTCTTCGAGGACGACAAGGGACTGGTCGAGAAGGCCTACGACGCCGTCAAGGAATGTGCCCCCGATGCGAAGGTCGTCAAGGGGCGTGTGTGCTCCGGTGACCAGTTCATCGTCACCCAGGAGCAGAAGGATACCATAATCTCCAACTTCGGAGGGGAATGCTGCGAGATGGAAGGCGGTGCGGTCGCACAGGCCTGCTATCTCAACGAAGTACCGTTCGTTGTCATCAGGGGAATGTCCGACGGTGGCAGCGGGAAGCAGTTCGAGGAATACCAGGAGATCATGGCGAAACAGGTCGCTAACGCGATCCTTGTCATGCTCGAAAAGCTTTGAAACCCATTACGGGCCTCGGCCCGGGATCTTTTTCATTCAAGTTTCTTCTTCAATTCCTGTATCTGTGCGAATAGTTCCCTCTGCACGTGGTTCTGTTTTTCCTTCGAGAGCTTCTTTTCCAGGAGATCGATCTGTTTCTGTATCTGTTCGTTCCTGACGGTTCTTTCTATCGTCTCTTCGAAATCCTCCTCGCCTGTCAGATTCCCTATCGAACGGACGAAGTTCGCCCATACTTCGCCGATGTTCAGTCCGACCATTTCGAGTTTTACTTCACCCTCTTTGATCCATTTTGTCTGGAACACGGTCCCTTCGACTACGGCGAGACGGCACCTTTCCTGATAGGACATCACATAGACCGTTTTATGGCCGAGGCGGTCCAAAGAAACGAGGATACGTTCATCGTAGTCCGGTTCGTTGAGCTGGACCTCCATGATATAGATCGTCTTGATGTCCGATGCGGCCTTCAGGTTCACCGTATCGGGATTGATAAGCCCCAATACTGTGAGCCTGTGCACCTGCGTGTCGAAGCGTTCTTTCTCTTTCCCCATGATGTTTTTGCTGGAGAAGAACGCATCCTTGGGTATCGCCTTACGTATGGACGTGGACGGAGGAAGCCCGTACATCATCTCACCACCAGGAAATAGATGAGTTCGAAGTCATCGAGACCACTTGATTTTATCGTGGAGAAACTGTCCTTTCCGCTGAGGAAGTCGTCGAGGTCCGACTGTTCCTTTTGGTCTACGATGCTGTCGATCGACTTCGTCAGAAGATCGGAGAGTGCGGCCATGTTTTTCCCATCGTCCGTCTCCTCGTTGAACACCTTGCAGAGGTCCTTGTATATCTTGGACTTTCCACGGCAGGCGTAACGCATCATGTCAAGCAGTCTCTTCGGATTGAGATGGTCGCATCTGACCGTACCGTCGTTCTCCATGTATACCATGTAGAACGGATGCAGACGGTTCCTGGAAGAGAGGGATGGAGTAATCCCTTCTCCTTATTCGACAAAACTATTGTTCATCAAAAATCGAGGAAAATATTGAAGACAATGACTCATAGTTTATGAATGCTTTATATATGTGAACTCAATTGAGTGAATTCGATTAAAATAATTTTGTAATACTGGATGTTGCTTTTTCCAATATTTGTGATTGTTTTAGTGTTTTGATTAAAACTAAAGAAAATTAAAACTAGGATTACGCTCAATATATTCATCCAATATTATTATTTTTACATATCTAACAGCAACTTTAATAAATCCATGTCAACTTTGATTGAACATGAGATCTGAAAAGGACTCTCAGAAGATGGGATTGTTGGTGGTCATCGTCATGGTCACCTTACTTTCCTTGCTTGGTATTCTGAACCCGGTATCCTCTCTTTCCGAGGGAGAATCAGATACCTCCTTGACCATAACTGACGGGATGATAGGCAATGTCAGCTATTGTCTTTATTCGGATGGAACTTTGATCATTTCAGGCTTCGGCCGTATGGTCGACAACTTCGATGATCTGTTCGATGACGATTGGGCGAACAAATCCCCCTGGGGTGGACCCTATGCTTCGTCTATTAGAAGCGTCATCATAGAAGACGGTGTCATCTCCATCGCTAACGAAGCGTTTTCCAATCTGGTCAACTTGGAAAGCGTCAGTCTTCCTTCCTCCTTAACCGATATCGGATTTTCTGCGTTCGAGAATTGTGTCTCGATAGATTCTATAACCATTCCTTCAAATGTTTCCGTCATTAGAGGAGGCGCATTTTTAGGATGCACTTCATTGAAGACGGTCGTCAATCATTCCCCCTTATTCCTTGTAAAGGGGTCTACCTACGACGGACATGTCTCCTTCTATGCGGATGCAGTGTCCAACGTCTATGGAAATATAGGAATCGTCATCAGCGGGGATTGTGGTGATGATGTCCGTTACACTCTCGATTCCGAAGGCACCCTCACACTTTGCGGGAACGGAGACCCTTACGTCTACGACGTCGTCTGGTACAACGGTCACCTTTCCACATCTGCTCCGTGGGGAGGTCAATACGCCTCGTCTGTAAGGAAAGTGGTGATATGTGACGGTGTCGGTACGATCGGTACCAACCTCTTCGTAGGATGCACCGGCATTACCTGCTTCGATGGGGATTATTGCGGCATATACGGTTCGGACATCCTACTTTCACCTGATTGTAGAACCCTTGTCGCTTGTACAGCGGCTTATTCTTCCCCTCAGATGTCCATCCCCTCCTTCGTTACAGGGTTGGGTCCCTTGGTGTTCGCAGGATGTACGGATCTTGAATCCGTATCCATTCCCTCATCGGTCGTGTCAATAGGCGATCGCGCGTTCATTGGATGCACTTCCTTGGTGGAATTCAGTGGATCATACCCTAATATCCCGGACGGCAACGTCCTTCTTTCACCTGACGGTCATACGTTGGTTGCATATGCGGCCGGATCCCCTATGGAATCGGTGGATTTACCACTGACCGTCAATGAGATCGGCAGAGAGGCTTTCAGGGGTTCCAAGAACCTCACCTCCCTTACAGTGCCGTTCACCCTTACCTCCGTCGGATGTGACGCGTTCCTCGATTGTACTTCGTTGAGGACTATCGTCAACAATTCAAAGCTCCATTTCACGGAAGGTTCCGACTCATACGGTCTCATCGCATACTATGCGACGGACGTGACGAACCTTTTCGAGACATCTTCCGTCCTTTCTAACGGTACTTGTGGCGATGGTGTGGAATACACCCTTGTTTCCGACGGAACCCTTACGATATACGGTACGGGACCCATCGATGATTACAGTACGGTAAATTACAAGGGATCCACAGTCACCAATGCACCATGGGGAAAAGCATATGCCACCTTGGTGAAGAACGTCGTTATAGGTGAAGGTGTAACTCATGTCGGAGATTGTACCTACTATTCCTGTGACAGCATCATCACCGTCGATTTACCTTCATCGTTGAAATCGATCGGATTCGAGGCATTCTATTCCTGTCGTTCACTGACGGAGATCGTACTGCCTTCCGTTTCGTCGATATCGGACTGGGCGTTCATGGATTGTGAGATGTTGAAACACGTCTATCTGCCTTCGTCCCTCCGTTTCATAGGATACAATGTGTTCACCGGCACCCTTTCCCTCGAGAACTTTACCGGAGACTACATCGGTATCGCGGATGATGGGAAATTGCTTCTTTCCCCCGATCTCGGTACACTCGTCGGATGCGCTTCCGGATCTTCTGTGAGGTCTGTCGTCATCCCCTTCCCGGTGACCAAGGTCAGGG
>JAKSHW010000123.1 GCA_024399195.1 archaeon
TTACAGACCGTATACTGCAAAGTATCCCATGTTTGTTAGTATACATTCCAATTTTTTCAACATCCATGTAATAATCATTACAATTTAAATTATCTTAATAAATCTACGAATTTTAAGAATAATATTAATAAAAACCTAATTTGAAAATCCCACAGTAATACAAATATTGTAATCTTCTGTATTACATATTAATAAATTGATAAATAGTGTTACTATAAATAGATGAAACCAATCTAGCAAATATGCAGAAAAACCAGATTATCGCCATTGCCGCGGTATTGGTGATCATCATCGCAGGAATTGCGGCGGTGTTTGCCTTCACCGGAGACAATGAGGATAAGCCCGTCGTCGAAGAACTGAAAGACTTCGCCGGATACGACATCAAACCCGTTACGGACAACTTCTCCAAAGGAATCGTCTCCGTAGGTCAGGACTCCTTCAGATGGGTCACCTATTTCGGCCTCGCAGACAAGTGCGTCATGGTCGATATGAACGACAAGACGAACTACATGGCGAAAGCGTTCATGTACACCGGAAAGAACGCAGCCCTGAACAACTCCCTCAGCAAAACCCTCAGTTTCACCAGCACCAACTGCGGTGTGACCGACGATGATGTCGCCAAGATCATCGATCTCGCACCTTCCATCGTGGTCGTCCCTGCAGGTTTCGAACAGGATTACCAGAAACAAATGAACGCACTGAGGTCCGCGAACCTCAACATCGTCCACATCGGATACATCTACACCTTCCTCCAGAAGGACACCTTCGAGATAACCTCCGACCTCGAGAAACAGATCGACATCCTTGCCAAGGCCTTCAACGCCGAACCCCGTGCAAAGGAACTCAAGAGCCTGTTCTCCGACACCGTCAAGGACATCAGGGCCATCGCATCCAAGGTCACCGCCAAGAAGACCGGATACATCTCCTGCCTTGCATACAACGGTGCACACGGTGCAGAGTCCTCCATCGCCTACTACATCCCCTTCGAGCTCGCCGGTATCGAGAACATCCTTGCATCCGAACACATGGAATGGACCGGTTCCGGCGTGGACACCTTCACCGCGACCAAGATCTCCGAGAAGATGAAGGACGATACCGTCATGTTCCTCGACGCCACCGGAATATTCCAGTGCACCGACAACACCTCGATCGGTATCCTCAAGCTCTTCGCAGGACATGACGCGTTCATCGCATACCCCTACATCTGGACCGGTATCAACTACGAGGACGTCCTCATAGCCGCATACCAGCTCGAACACGACGTATACGGACTCCTCAGCGACTCCGAACTCGAAAAGAAGGTCAACGCCGTATTCGACGGATTCCTCGGAGGACACATGTCCACCCGTAGCGAGACCGCCGCCAACACTCCCGCTCCCACCACCTCCACCTCGGTCTACGACGACATGAGCAACATGTACGAGACCCGCAGAGGAAATCCCACCCACGGATCCGTCACCATAACCGCTGACGGAACCATCGTCTACGAGTGAGTGGTCGAATGAAAAGTGGGAGGTCGGATACGGTATCGCTGGAAGAAACCGTAAAAAGGTCTTCATTGAGGAAGACATCCATAGTAATCACCCTGGTCTCGATCCTGGTGATATCGTTCATCCTGACCCTCACGGTAGACCTGGGATCGATGTCCCTCGGAGAAATACTGCATATCATCTTCGACAGGGACGATCCCAGTAACAAAAGATCGTCTGTGATCCTTGTATGGGACCTGTATCTGCCCCGCCTCATGTCGGGAGTGCTTGCAGGTTTCGGACTCGGTATCGCAGGTACTGTAATGCAATGTGTACTGAGAAACCCCCTCGGTTCACCGTACACCTTAGGAATATCCAATGCGGCCGCGTTCGGAGCATCCGTCGGAATCGTGATAGGCGGAGGTTCCATCGTCGGTCAAAGCACTGCGACGATCCTCATAAACAACCCATATCTCGTGACGATATGTGCGTTCGTATCCGCCATGATGGCCACCGGGATCATAGTCTTCCTGGTGAAGGTCACACGTGTGACCCCCGAGACGATGGTCCTTACAGGAATGGCGATCAGTTCGATATTCTCCGCAGGGATCAGTGCCCTGCAATATATGTTCAACGACTATGCCCTGTCGACCATCGTGTTCTGGCAGTTCGGTTCCCTTGGAAAACCCACCTGGGACCAGCTTTCCATCGTGGCGGTGGCGGTCGTAGCGTCCACAGTGTACTTCTTCTGGAGGAGATGGGACTATAACGCATTGGACAGCGGACCCGATGTGGCACAGTCCCTCGGTATAAACGTGGAAAGACTACGTCTCGCCACACTGGTCATCTCCGCACTTGTGACCGCGATCATCGTGTCGTTCATGGGAATAATCGCGTTCGTAGGTCTTCTCGGACCCCATATGATGCGTATGATGGTAGGAAACGACCACCGTTACCTGATCCCCGGATCGATGCTCCTCGGAGCGATAATCCTCCTGGTTTCGGACTGCATAGGTCAGAGCGCCTTCGTGTTCAGTCTGCCCGTAGGTATCATCACCTCGTTCCTTGGAGGTCCGCTGTTCATTTTCCTCCTCATCAGAGGATACCGCAAGAGAGGCACATTACTATGACCCCCCAACACCCCTTCGACGGACTGGGAATGACCTACGATGACAATCTGAAGTTCTGGGACGACATAGCGGAATGCTACATGGGTATGACCATGCAGGGCGACATCCCGTCGAACGTCGTTTCCGACCTGTGTGAGAAAGGATGGTTGGACGGAGATTCGGAAGTTCTCGAACTCGGTTCGGGACCTGGAACCTACAGCCTCAATCTTGCGGAAAAAGTACGTAGGCTCACCTGTCTCGACACATCGGAGAAGATGATCTCCATTCTGAAAAGAAGATATGAGAACGTAGGTATAGACAACATAGAGGTTCTGAAGGAGGACTACCATACCTATTCCGGAAGAATATACGATGCCGTCATATCGTCGCTGTGTCCCGGAACGGGAAGCACCGAGGCCCTGAATATCATGGAATCCCTCAGCAAGAGGTATTGCGTGCATGCCATGTGGATCGTGAATTCCTGGGACGAGCTCAATGAACAGGTATGGAAAGAACTGGGAAAGGACTTCTCCTACGGTTCCCGCAGGAAAGGCATCGTGAAGGAAAATCTCGAATCCATGGGACGTGAACCCGAAGTCTGTATCTACAACACCCATGTCGATGTAGAACGCAGGTTCGAAGAGGTCATCGACAGGGAAAAACTGTATTTCGATCTGATGGGCGGCGATGCCGACGAGGCCTTGATGAAGGTCTACGGAAAGTTCGAAGAGGACGGTATGTTCAGATATTCCTGCGACAACAGCCTCAGGCTTGTCACATGGGAGGTGCCCGGTTGTTAAGCGTAAAGGACCTCGGGTTCTACTACGGTGACAGAAAGGTATTGAATAACATCTCGTTCGATGCCGAACCCAACACCATCATCTCCATCCTCGGACCCAACGGTGTGGGCAAGACGACCCTCCTGAAATGCCTCTGCAACATCCACCGTCCCCAGGAAGGAAGGATCGAGATAGACGGTACGGACATACTCCAACTGTCGGGAAGGGAATTGGCGAAGCATGTCGGTTTCGTTCCCCAAAGCACCAAGGCGAACGGTACGATGGTGTTCGATGCGATAATGATCGGCCGTAGACCGTACATCGAATGGGGGATCTCCAAGAAAGACACCGAGATCGTATGGGAGGTCGTTAGGTCCTTAGGGCTCGAGAACATCGTCACCAAAAGATGCGACGAGATCAGCGGAGGAGAGTTCCAGAAGGTACAGATAGCGAGGGCCATGGTACAACAACCCGAAATCCTGATATTGGACGAACCCACGAACAATCTCGATGTGTCAAACCAGCACATATCCATGAACAGCATCCTCCATGCGGTCGGTGACAGTGGGATGTGCACCATCATGACCATGCACGACATCAACCTCGCCGCCAGCTACTCCGACTATTTCATGTTCATCGCACACGGGACGATAGTCGCCTACGGGGGAAGGGAGATAATCACCCCCGAGCTCATCAAAGAAGTGTACGGCATAGACTGTGAAGTGATCTGGCACAAAGGTATTCCGATGGTCATGCCCGAAGTTCCCGAAGAGGTCAGGAACCATTACGACAGAGTGCATGGAACGGATGATATCCATACATCCTGACCTGTTGATAAAGGACATGCCGCCATAAGAACGGTCACCTGACCGGGTCATGTACCCGGGCAGGCAGGTGGATACGTTTTCTGATCCTTCCCCTTATGTGGATATCCATCAAAGCGATGGATGCGACCACCACGATCATCCCTACCATGTTGATCGGAGAGAGCGTCTCTCCGAAAAAGACGAATCCCACCAATGTCGTGGACACCGCTTCCATGACGGAGATGGTACTGACCTTGCACGCACCTATACGCGTGGTACCCCAGGTCATCACGAAGAACGGCAATGCCGTCAAAAACACACCCAACACGACACAATACGGCAGGATATCGGGATTGGATATGGCCCCAACCACCGCCGAAGGATCGGAGAACGGCAAAGAGAAAAGCAACGAGAACAGGAACATATAGAATATGCCCGTGATGGGCCTGTATCCCCTGTTATCGATTATCTTGGAACCGATGCAGAACGTAGAGTAGAAGAGTCCGGAAACCAGGGCCAACGCCATACCTATGCTTTCCATCGAAGAACCTTGGGGAATGCCTATGACCAGGATCAGACCTACGAAGGTCAGCATCATCGCACCGATCTTCCGGATGGTTATCCTCTCCCTGAAGAGTACGAGCGAAAGGATCAGTACGTAGTACGGTGCGGTCATCTGTAAAAGCGTAGACAACGACAAGGTCAAAGTGACCTGTGACTGAAAGAACGTCAGGTCCGACAGGTTCTTGAAAAGACCGAACAGGACGAAGATCCATAGGTCTTTCAGTTTTATACGGAATCCCCCGACACCGCCGATACAGATGGCCAAGGCAAGAACCCCCGTAGCGAAGATCATCCTCAATTGGACTATCTCCATCGATGTGAGGCCGTGATCGTGCATGGCCCTTGCGCAAAGACCGATGAAGCCGAAAAGACAGACTGCGATCAACACAGCGAGTTCGGTCAAGAGGTCTTTACGGTCCATGGACATAAAAATCCATTCGTCATATATGAAAACGGACCCAAACCCAGGGCTTCGCCGTAACAGATGGACTTACAGAAATGGAAAGTATCAAAACGATACCGACCGGACAATGGACGGCATCGTTTTGGGATGAATGGGCCTGACGGCCCTGTTATGGTTTTATTCAGTCTTCCCTGTCCGCGGTCTGTTTGAGGACCTTGGCGATGAAGTCCTCGGTGGGCATGGTTCCGAGGTCTCCCTGGTCCCTGCTCCTTACAGCGACGATGGTTCCGTCCTCGCTCTCCTTCTCACCGATGATGAGCATGTAGGGGACCTTCTGAAGCTGTGCCTCACGGATCTTGTATCCGATCTTCTCGTCCCTTGCATCGTTCTCGACACGGATTCCGGCGGCCTTGAACTGT